>NZ_JBSFKO010000004.1:0-31741 GCF_053598575.1 Streptomyces sp. NPDC001100 | reverse complement strand
CGGGACGGTATCCATGTGCGGCCCCGCCGTGCGGGCGCGACCAGCCACAACGGCGCCGCAGACAACCGACAACCCGCCCCGCCCTCCACAGCGGAGCGATCAGCGATCAGCGACCCGCATCTCGAACCACGTCGTCTTGCCCCGCGGCAGCAGATCGACTCCCCAGCGGTCGGAGAGTTTGTCGACGAGGAACAGGCCGCGACCGCTCAGGTCCATCTCCTGGACCGGCATCAGGCAGGGCAGACCCCGGGAGGGATCGCGGACCTCGACGCGGATCCAGCCACGGCGGCGCTTCATCCGCAGTCCGAACACCCGGGCGCCCGTGTGCCGTACGGCGTTTCCGACCAGTTCCGAAACCAGCAGGACGGCGTCCTCGGTCATTTTCGGGCTGAGTCCCCAGTGCCGCAGGACGACGATCTGGGTGAGCCGGCGGGCCGCGGCGGCGGACTCGGGGCGGGACGGGAGCGGAACTTCCGCCTCCGTCGGATCACCGAACAACTCGATCGCCTTGAGCGCCCGCTCGTCCTCGACCGCAGGCGACCAGCGCGCCGCGGTCGCACGGCCTTGTCCCCGCGGCTGTCCGATACCTTCCAGCCCCGCCATGCGTCCATCATGGCCGCCTCGAACGGCCTCCGGGGCGGTTCCGGAGGAATACGCCCCCTGGAAGCACCCGTTCCGCGACATCCGATTGGCATATGCCAAAGGCATTTCGGTGTCGGCCGCAACCCCTCCGACCTGCGGTGAAGGCTCTGTTGGCGGCAATCGACAGGCTCCCTCGACAAGGCAGGCTTAAGGTCACCTTAAGGTTCCCATAAACCATCCCGTCGAGGTACCTGTATGAGACATCGCGTCAATTGCAAGTGGCTGAGCGGTATTTGACCGTCCGGTTCAGCGGAACTTCGCCTTGCCGGGGCCCTCTTCGACGAAACTGCGCATCCCGATCTCACGGTCCTCGGTCGCGAACAGCCCCGCGAACCAGGTGCGTTCGACCGCGAGCCCGGTCTCGATGTCCGTCTCCAGACCGGTGTCGATCGCTTCCTTCGCCGCACGGAGCGCGATCGCCGGTCCCTGCGCGAGCTTCGCCGCCCACCCGTGCGCCTCCGCGTACACCTCGGCGGCCGGCACCAGCCGGTCCACCAGGCCCAGTTGGAGCGCCTCCTCGGCCTTGACCATACGGCCGGTGAAGATGAGGTCCTTCGCCTTCGACGGGCCGATCAGCCGGGCCAGCCGCTGAGTGCCGCCCGCACCCGGAATCAGACCGAGCAGGATCTCCGGCTGCCCCAACTTGGCGTTGTCCGCCGCGATCCGGAAGTCCGCGCACAGCGCCAACTCGCAGCCCCCGCCCAGCGCGTAGCCGGTGACGGCCGCGACCACCGGCTTGGGGATCCGGGCCACCGCGGTGAACGAGTCCTGCAGCGCGCGCGACCGCACGACCATGGCCGCGTGGTCCATACGCTGCATCTCCTTGATGTCCGCGCCCGCCGCGAACACCTTCTCCCCGCCGTAGATCACCACGGCCCGCACGTCCTCGCGGCGCGTGGCCTCCTCGGCGAGTTCCTTGAGGCGGTCCTGGGTGGCGGTGTCCAGCGCGTTCATCGGCGGGCGGTCGAGGCGGATGGTGCCGACGCCCTCGGCGACTTCGAGATTCACGGTCATGCACGCAGGTTAACGTGCGCTAACGACAACGGGCCCGGTGCTGTCGGTCACAGCGCCGGGCCCGCAGTACGTGTCTAGGAGAGCGTCACGCCGTCCACTTGGCCCACGACATGTTCCAGCCGTTGAGCCCGTTGTCGGGTGCCACGGTCGCGTCGTTGGAGTTCTTGACGACCACGACGTCACCGAGGATCGAGTGGTTGAAGAACCACGCGGCCGGGACGGTCTTGCTGTAACCGCCCTTGACGTCACGGAGGCCTATGCAGCCGTGGCTGGCGTTGTAGTTGCCGAAGGCGTCGCCGCCCCAGTAGTTGCCGTGGACGAAGGTGCCGGAGTCGGTCAGGCGGGTGGCGTGCGGGACGTCCTTGATGTCGTACTCGCCGCCGTAGCCGACCGTGTCACCGTTCATCCGGGTCACGGTGAGCTTCTCGCTCATGACCATCTGGCCGTTCCAGGTGTCGTAGCCGGGCTTGCCGGTGGTGACCGGGATGGTCTTGATGGTCCTGCCGTCCTGGGTGACCTTCATCGTGTGCTTCTTGGCGTCGACGATGGAGACCTGGTTGCGGCCGATGGTGAACTTGACCGTCTTGGTCTGCTTGCCGTAGACGCCCGAACGGCCTTCGACGCCGTCGAGGTTGAGCTTGACGGTGACCTTGGTGCCGGACTTCCAGTAGTTCTCGGGGCGGAAGTCGAGGCGGTCGTTGCCGAACCAGTGGCCCTCGACGTCGACGGCCGGCGAGGTCGTGATGCTGATCGCCTTCTTCACGTCCTCGGGGTGCGTGATACCCCGGGTGAAGCGGATGGAGAACGGCATGCCGACGCCGACCGTGGAGCCGTCCTCGGGGGTGAAGTAGCCGACGAAGGTGTTCGCCGGGGTCAGTGTGGTGAAGCTGGAGTCCTCGGCGGCGACCCGGCCCGCGGAGTCCTTGGCCACCGCGTGCACGGTGTACTTGGTGGAGGCGGCGAGATGCGTCGCGGGAGTCCAGGTCGCGCCGCCGCCGGTGATCGCGCCGTCGACCTTGGCACCACCGGCGTCCTTCACGGTGACCTCGGTCAACTTGCCCTTCGCGGCGCTGATCTTGAGAGCGCCGCTGGTGTCGACCGCCTTCGAGCCGTCCTTGGGGGCGATGGTGACGACGGCCTGTGACTGCTTGGTCTGGGCCGTGTCCGAGGCCTTGTCCTTGCTGTCGCCGGAACCGGAACCGGAGTTGGAGCCCCCACCACCGCCTCCGCACGCGGTGACGGCGAGCAGCAGCACGCCGAGGATCAGCGCCAGCAAGCCCTTGTTTCTCCGGCCGCGCGCGTCAACCGACGCCCCCGATATCGGTCGCACGTTCAAGACTTTCTCCCCTCGCCGGGCCCGGTCCGGCCCGCACCCCTTTGCGCATCTGACGTGCGCGTCCGCGCATATTAACCGCCAGGATTTGAGCTTCGTGTCAGGCAAATGTCACCGTTCGGTCGCAACTTCAACTGCCGCCCGACACAGGCTCCCCGCCCCCGCTCCGATCACTCGCAGGCACAGGTCACTTGAAAGCACCGGTCGCTTGAAGGCACCGATCACTTGAGGGCACTGCCCGCCTTCCACTGCGTCCAACCCATGTTCCACCCGCCGAGACCATTGTCCGGAGCGACCTGTTTGTCGTTGCTGTGCACGACCTCGACCACGTCCCCGACGATACTGCGGTCGAAGAACCACCCGGCCGGGGTGTCAGAGCCGCCGCCCTTGACGTCCCTCAACCCCACACACCCGTGGCTGACGTTGACGTGTCCCGGAGCGTCCGGCGCCCAGTAGTTGCCGTGCAGGAAGGTGCCGGAGTCGGTGAGCTTCATGGCGTGCGGGACGTCGGGGATGTCGTACTCGCCGCCGAAGCCGACCGTGCGGCTGTTCATACGAGTCACCTCCAGCATCTCCATGACCACCATTTTCCCGTTGTACGTCGTCCGCCCGGGGGCACCGGCGGTGATCGGCACGGTGGCCAGGAGGTCGCCGTCGCGCCGTACCTCCATGGTGTGCTTGGCCGCGTCGACCAGGGAGACCTGGCTGCGGCCGACGGTGAAGGAGAACGTCTTGTACTGGAGGCCGTAGACGCCGGGTGCGCCTTCCACGTCGCGCAGGCGGAGGGAGACGGTGACCTGGGTGCCGGGTTTCCAGTAGGACTCGGGGCGGAAGTCGAGGCGCGCCTTGCCGAACCAGTGCGGGCGGACCTCCACGGCCGGCTTCGCGGTGACGTGGATCGCGCGCTCGACGGCGGCCCGGTTCTCGATCTCCCGGTTGAAGCCGAGGGAGACGATCATCCCGGTGCCGACGGTCGCGCGGTTCTCCGGGGTGACGTATCCGATGAACCGTTCGTCGGGGACGTAGGTGGTGAACGTGGTGTGCCGGGCGGAGCGGCGCCCGTCGCCGTCGAGGGCGACCGCGTCGACGGTGTACCGGGCGGCGAGGGCGAGTTTCGGGTCCTCCGGTTCCCAGCGCAGTCCGTCGTCGGAGACACGGCCGGGGACGGGGGTGTCCTGGGCGTCCTGCTCCTTGACGACCTGCACCGACTCCAGGCGCCCGCTGGGCACCTTGACCAGCAGCCGCTGGTCGGGTTTGACGCCCTTGGCGGTGTCGTCGGGCGAGATCCGGATCACGTCCTCGGGCGCCGGTGCCTTGCCGAAGAGCTCGTCGATGCCGCCTCCGCCCGAGTTGTCGGAAGTACAGCCGGTGGCTCCGGCCAGCAGTCCTGCCCATGTCAGTACGGCGGCCAGTGCGACCCCTGCGCGCCGCGCGCGCCCTTGTGCATGCCTCACGGGGTGCCCAACGAGCGGCCCTGCCTCAGGGAAACGTGAGTGCGACCCAAGCTCTGGGCAGAACAGTGGGGAGGATGACAGGACAGGGGCTCGCGACCGGGACGTCGGGCGCCCTTCACCTCGTCGTTCCATGAGCCGCAGGAGGCCGGACGGTGTCGAGCGCAGCCGAGCAGGAGGCCGTGCAGGAGGGGCGCGTCGACGGCGACGGCGTGCCGGTGGAGCGTGCCGTGGAGGCCCTCCCGGCACCACGTGCCGCCCCCGTGCTGAACGGCGCCCCGCACCCAGCACCGACCGTGCCCGTGTGGCCGGGGACGCCGATGCCGCTGGGGGCCCGGTTCCGGGTCGGCCCGGACGGGGTGGCGGGCACCAACTTCGCGCTGTGGGCGGGGGGCGCGGAGGCGGTCGAGCTGTGCCTCTTCGACGAGCGGGGGGTGGAGACCCGTGCCCCGCTGACCGAGCTGACGCACGAGATCTGGCACGGCTTCCTGCCGGGTGTCCTGCCCGGGCAGCGCTACGGCTTCCGGGTGCACGGCCGCTGGGACCCGTGGACCGGCGCCCGCTGGAACCCGGCGAAGCTGCTCCTGGACCCGTACGCGCGGGCGGTGGACGGCGAGTTCGGGCTGCCGCCCGAGGTGTACGCGCATGTCCGGGACTGGCCGCAGCAGCAGGTCGCGGACACCGTGCGCGACGACCGCGACTCGGCACCCCACGTTCCCAAGGGTGTCGTGGTCCACGACGACACCACCGACGACGAGTGGATGGACGACCGCCGCCCGAAGACCCCGTGGGCGGATTCGGTGATCTACGAACTCCACGTGGGCGGCTTCACCAAGCTGCACCCCGGGATACCCGAGGAACTCCGGGGCACCTACGCCGGGTTGGCGCACCCGGCCGCGATCGAGCACCTGGTGAAACTGGGCGTGACGGCCGTGGAACTCCTGCCCGTCCACCAGTTCGCGCACGAGGACCATCTGCTGCGCAAGGGCCTGAAGAACTACTGGGGTTACAACTCCATCGGCTACTTCGCCCCGCACGCGGCCTACGCGGCGACCGGTACGGCGGGTCAGCAGGTCGGCGAGTTCAAGCGGATGGTGCGCGCGCTGCACGAGGCCGGGATCGAGGTCATTCTCGACGTGGTCTACAACCACACTGCGGAAGCTGGTGAGTTGGGCCCGATGCTGTCGTTGAAGGGCATCGACAACCGCGGCTACTACCGCCTGCAGAGCGACGCCCGCCGCTACGCCGACTACACCGGCTGCGGCAACACCCTGCACGTCGTCCAGCCGCACGTCCTCCGCCTCATCACCGACTCCCTCCGTTACTGGGTCACCGAGATGGGCGTCGACGGCTTCCGCTTCGACCTCGCGGCGGCGCTGGCCCGCTCGATGCACGACGTCGACATGCTGTCGCCCTTCCTCGCCGTGATCGCTCAAGACCCGGTGCTACGACGGGTGAAGCTGATCGCCGAGCCCTGGGACGTCGGCTCCGGCGGCTACCAGGTGGGCGCCTTCCCGCCCCTGTGGACGGAGTGGAACGACCGCTATCGCAACGCCGTCCGGGACTTCTGGCGCGGCGCGCTGCCGGACGTGCGGGACCTCGGGTACCGGCTGTCGGGGTCGAGCGACCTGTACGCGTGGGGCGGCCGGCGCCCGTACGCCTCCGTCAACTTCATTACGGCGCACGATGGTTACACGCTCCGGGACCTGGTGTCGTACGAGCGCAAGCACAACGAGGCCAACGGCGAGGGCAACCGGGACGGCACGGACGACAACCGGTCCTGGAACTGCGGGGTCGAGGGCGAGACCGACGACGAGCGCGTACAGGCCCTGCGGCGACGGCAGTTGAGGAACCTCCTCACGACGCTGCTGCTCTCCACGGGCGTGCCGATGCTGGTCGCGGGCGACGAGCTGGGGCGGACGCAGCGCGGCAACAACAACGCCTACTGCCAGGACAACGAGATCAGTTGGGTGGACTGGGAGCTGCGGGACGACCCGGGCTGGCGGGCGTTGACCGACCTCACCGCCCGGCTGATCGACCTGCGCCACCGCCACCCGGTGCTGCGCCGCCGGGCGTTCTTCTCCGGGCGGGCCCATTCGGCGGACGGCATAAGGGACTTGGCCTGGTTCACCGCGCGCGGCACGGAGATGACTGAACGGGACTGGTACGCGCCCGCCGCCACCCTCGGCATGTACCTCTCCGGGCGGGACATCCCCGGCCGCGACGAACGCGGAGACCCGATCCTCGACGACAGCTTCCTCGCCGTACTCCACGCGGGCGACCGCCCGGTGAGCTTCGTGCTGCCGGGGCCCCCGTGGGCGGAACGGTACGAGGTGGTCGTCGACACCTCACGGGAGGAGCAGGGCGAAGCGCCCGGGGTGGTGCACCGGGCGGGGTCGGCGATCACCGTGCCGGCCCGGTCGGTGCTGTTGCTGAGGGTGGGCTGAGGGGCGGAGGGGGCCGACCGGGGCGACGTTTCAGCTCCGTGAACTCCCGGGCAGATGCCTGGGCACGGGGGCGGGTCGGCTGATCGCATGGAGGGCACGCCCCTCGTCGATTCCACTGCCTCCCCAAAGGAACCCGCATGCCCGAGTTAACCCGCCGTGCCTTCGGTGGCCTCGTCGGTGGTGGTGCCGTCACCGCCGTCGCCGGTACGGCCGCCAGCGCCGAGGCCGCCGAACAGGCCCCTGCGGAACGCCTGTTCAAGGCCCGCCCCGCCGCCTCCGGGAGACGTCCCAACCTCCTCGTCATCCTCGGCGACGACCTGGGCTGGGCCGACCTCTCCTCCTACGGCGCCCCGCACATCAAGACACCGAACCTGGACGGGCTGGCCCGGCAGGGGGTGCGGTTCACCGACGCGTACTCGGGCTCGGCGACCTGCTCCCCGACCCGGTTCAGCCTCTACACCGGACGCTATCCC
This sequence comes from Streptomyces sp. NPDC001100, assembly GCF_053598575.1. Lineage (NCBI taxonomy): Bacteria > Bacillati > Actinomycetota > Actinomycetes > Kitasatosporales > Streptomycetaceae > Streptomyces > Streptomyces sp. NPDC001100. The sequence continues at coordinate 24,381 of NZ_JBSFKO010000004.1, read as the reverse complement.
GGCCGTACACCGGGCGGCCTGGCCGAGCCGATCAACAACCGGTCGCAGGGACTCGACCCCAGCCACCCCACCCTCGCCTCCCTGCTGAAGAAGGTGGGCTACTCCACCGCCATGATCGGCAAGTGGCACTGCGGCTGGCTGCCCGAGTACAGCCCCACGAAGTCGGGCTGGGACGAGTTCTTCGGCAACCACGGCGGTGTCCTGGAGTACTTCTCCAAGCTCGGTCAGCTCGGCGACTACGACCTCTACGAGGGTGACGCCACCTACCAGGACCTGCGCTACTACACCCAGGTGCTGACCGAGCGGGCGGTGGAGTACGTCGGCCGCGGGCACGCCAAGCCGTGGCTGCTGAACCTCAACTTCACCACCCCGCACTGGCCCTGGCTCGCCGAGGGCGACGCGGAGACCGGCGCCGAGATCGCCGCGAAGATCCGGGCGGCCACCAGCCGGCTGGAGATCAGCGACGCCCTCAACCAGTGGGACGGCGGCTCGGTCGCGAAGTACACGGAGATGGTGCAGAGCCTCGACGCGGCCGTCGGCGAGGTACTGGCCGCGCTGCGCCGGTCCGGGCAGGAGGAGCACACGCTGGTGTACTTCGCCAGCGACAACGGCGGTGAACGCTGGTCCTACCTCTGGCCGTTGAGCGGCGAGAAGTTCGTGCTCCAGGAGGGCGGCATCCGGGTGCCGACGATCGTGCGCTGGCCGCACCGGCTCGACGGCGACCAGGTCAGCCACGAGCCGAACTTCTCCCCCGACTGGACCGCGACCTTCCTGGAGCTGGCCGGCGCCCGCCCCGACCCGGCGTATCCGCTGGACGGCACCAGCCTCGCGGGCTATCTGCTGAAGGGCGAGGAGCTGCCCGAACGGGACCTGTTCTGGCGGGTGGAGGCCAACCGGGCGCTGCGGCGCGGCGGTTGGAAGTACTACCAGGACGAGGACGGCGACGACCACCTCTTCGACCTCGCCGCCGATCTGCGCGAGCAGGCCGACCTCGCCCCCGACGAACCGGAGTTGCTCGCCGAGCTGAAGGCGGCCTGGGAGCACATCGCCTCCGGCCTCCTCCCCTACCCGGACTGACCGAGAAGGCCCCGGCCTAGCCGAGGATCCCCCGGTCGTACGCCGTCGCCACCGCCGCCGCGCGGTCCTTGACGCCCAACTTGCCGTACAGGTGGGTGAGATGGGTCTTGACGGTCGCCTCGCTGATGAAGAGTTCGCGGGCGATCTCGCGGTTGGAGGTGCCCTTGGCGACGAGTGCCAGTACTTCGCGTTCGCGGGCGGAGAGCGGTTCGCTGCCGGGGGTCTGCGGGCCGCGCACGGCGGAGACCAGCCGGGAGGCGACGGCGGGCGAGAGGACCGTACGGCCCTCCGCCGCCGCGCGGACGGCGGTGAACAGCTCGTCGCGGGGCGCGTCCTTCAACAGATAGCCGGTCGCGCCCGCCTCGATCGCGGGCAGGGTGTCGGAGTCGGTGTCGTACGTCGTCAGCACGAGCACCTTCGCGCGGGCCGCGCGGCGGGTCAGCTCCCGGATGGCGTCGACTCCGCCGCCGGCCGGCATCCGCAGGTCCATCAGGATCACGTCCGGGTCGAGAGCGGCGGCCCGCTCCACGGCCTCGACGCCGTTCGCCGCCTCGCCCAGGACACGGAATCCGGGCGCGGACTCGAACATGCCGCGCAGACCGTCCCGTACGACGGGATGGTCGTCCACGATCAGCAGGGAGATCAGCGACTCGTCACTCATGGCGGACCAACGGTACGCGAGCCGACAGGGCGGTGCCGTGACCGGGCTCGGACTCGACCGCGAGCGTGCCCGCGATGCGCTCGGCGCGGGCCCGCATGCCGTCGAGGCCGAACCCTCCGGTGCGGGTGCGTTCGGGCAGGGCGAGCGGGTCGAAACCCTGTCCGTCGTCGCGGATGTCGAGGATGACGTCCTCGCCGAGGAAGGAGAGGGTGACGCCGACACGGGTGGCCCGGGCGTGCCGGGCCGCGTTCGACAGGGCCTCCTGGGCGATGCGCAGCAGGGTCGCGGAGACCTCGTCGTGGAGCTGTTCGGTGATGCCGGTGACGGTGAACTCGGCGCGTACACCGGTGCGTTCGCCCCATTCGGCGACCGTGTTCTTCAGCGCCTCGGGCAGCCCGTCGTTCTCCAGCGCGATCGGCGCGAGGTTCTGCACGGAGCGCCGGGCCTCACCGAGACTGTGCCGGGCGAGGGTGGAAGCGCGGTCGAGGTGCGTACGGGCGGTCGTCAAGTCGGGTGCGTTCGCGACGACTTGGAGCTGGGCGATGATGCCGGTCAGGCCCTGGGCGATCGTGTCGTGGATCTCGGCGGCCAGCCGGCGGCGTTCGTCGGCGACCCCGGCTTCCCTTGCCTGGACGAGGAGTTGGGCGTGCAGGGCGGCGTTCTCGTCGAGGGCCTGCTGGAGGGCGGTGTTGGTGCGTTCGAGTTCGGTGATGGTCTCGGTGCGCTCACGGGCGCGCCGTGCCTCCTGGTCGGTCATGTGGGCGATCGCCATCTGGAGGACGGAGTTGGCGAGCACGAGCGCCGCGAAGAGGATCCACTGGAGCCCGCTCCCGAGCGGCAGCCCGCCGGCCTGCGCTCCGGCCACGGTGACCGCGCTCGCGAACAGCCCGATCCGCTGCCCGAGCGTGCCGGGGATCAGTTCGTCGGCGTCCATGAAACCGGAGGCCGCGTAGAACGCGAAGAACGGGTCGATCCAGGTGAGGGCGAAGGCGATGGCCCAGCGGACGACGTAGTACGCCGTCCCCGTCCGCGAGGGGGTCCGGCCGCGCCCGGGACGGCGGACCCGGACCGCGTGCCACCACAGCTGGAGGACGAGCGCGAAACCGGCCAGGGCCCAGCCGGCCCACCACTGGGCGGCGCTGTGGTCGAACAGACCGGAGGAGGCGACCGCGAGGACGACACTGATGCCGAGCAGCCCGTACGGCCCCCATGTGTGCAGCTGCTCCCAGCGCCGGTCGATCTGGCGGTCCCTGGTGGTCATCTCCCCAGTCTGCACGGCCGCCTCCCCTACTCCCAGCGGAACCAGCGGGAGGCACCCGCCGTCAGCAGGACGGTCCAGGCCACCAGGACGCCCAGGTGTGTCCAGCCCGGCCAGTGCCCGGCCGCCGCCCGGTTCAGGGCCTCGGCGGCGGCGCCGAACGGGGTGTAGCCGACGATCCGGGCCATGACGTCCGGCATGGAGTTCACCGGGATCCACACACCCGCGCAGAACATCATCGGGAAGAACACCGCCGACCCGATGGCGCCCGCGATCTTCGTCGTCCGCGACAGCGCGGACACCACCGCGCCCAGCGCGAGCGCGGCGAGGATCGCGAGGAGCAGGGCGAGGAGGTAGCCGAAGGCCTGCTCGGGAAGCCGTACGTCGAAGGCGAGGCGGCCGACGATCAGCGCGAGCAGGGCGGAGGCGAGGGCCGCCGCGCCGTAGACCACCATCTGGGCGGAGAGCAGGGCGGAGGGGCGGACCGGGGTGGCGGACATGCGGCGCAGGATGCCGCGTTCGCGGTAGCCGGTGAGGGTCTGCGGCATCGACTGGAGCGCGCCGACGATCATGCCGAGCAGGACGGTGACCGGAACGTACACGTCGATCGTGCGCAGGCCGCCCAGGTCCGCCTGGTGGTGGCGGAAGCCCGGGATGGAACCCAGGATCACCAGCAGCAGGGTGGGGAAGGCCAGGATCCAGAAGAGGGCGCCGGGTTCGCGGCGGAAGAGGCGCAACTCGGTGCGCAGGACTGCGGTGTTCATCGGGCGACCTCCGTCAGGTCCAGGAAGGCGTCGTCCAACGTGGCGTCGGAGACCCGGAGTTGGTGGGCGGTGATGTGGCCGCGGGCGAGCAGGGTGATGACGGCGTTGACGGTCTCGTCGGTGCCGGAGAGCGTGATCCGGCCGTCCTTGCGGGCCACGGAGGTGAGCGCGGGCAGCGCGTTCAGGTCGCCGTCGTCGAGCGGCGCGGAGGGCGTGAAGCTGATGACGGTGGAGCCCGCCGAGCGGCGGATCAGCCCGTCCGGTGTGTCCAGGGCGGCCACCCTGCCCTTGTCGATCACGGCGATCCGGTCGCAGAGGCGCTGCGCCTCCTCCATGAAGTGGGTGACGAGGAGGACGGTGACCCCGCTCGCCCGGACGTCCTCGATGAGCTGCCAGGTGTCGCGCCTGGCGCGCGGGTCGAGCCCGGTGGTGAGTTCGTCGAGCACGACGACCCGGGGGTTGCCGATCAGCGCGAGCGCGATGAACAGGCGCTGCTTCTGGCCGCCGGAGAGCTTCGCGAACCGGGTGGTCAACTTGGCGGTCAGGCCCAGGCGTTCGGCCAGCGGCCGCCAGTCGGCGGGGTGCGGAAAGAGGGCCGCGTACAGCTCCAGGGCCTCGCGGACGGTGAGCTTGGCCTGGAGTTCGCTCTCCTGGAGCTGGGCGCCGAGGACGCGGGCGACCTGCTCGTGGTCGGCGACGGGGTCGAGGCCGGTGACGCGGACCCGGCCCGCGTCCGGGACGCGCAGTCCTTCGACGCACTCGACGGTGGTGGTCTTGCCGGCGCCGTTCGGGCCGAGGATCCCGAAGATCTCGCCCTCCTCGACGGCGAACGAGACACCGTCGACGACGGCCCGGCCGCCGTAGGACTTGCGCAGTGCGGTGACTTCGATGACAGGTGTGGCTGACATGCTCCGAGGGTCCCGCCGGGGCCGGGTCTGCCACATCGCCCATCGCGCTCGACCGCGCATCAACCGATCGGTTGATGCGCCGCTACGACCCCTCGGACCCGCAGGTCGTAGGACCAGCGGCCGATGCGGGTCCGGCCAAAACTCGGTGGGCACTGTCAGTGGCGGTCCGTAGGCTCGCCCGTGATGTCGACAACGCATGCACCCGCCAAGGACCGATCCGCCGCCCGTACGCTCGCGCGGCTGTGGCCGTACGTCCGCCCCGTGCGGGTACGGCTGTTCGCCGCGGCCGGGGTGGCCGTCGTCGCGTCCTGTACGGGGCTGGTGTTCCCGCTCGTCCTGAAGTGGATGGTGGACGGCCCGGTCGCCGACCGGGACACGGCGGGGGTGTGGCTCGGGGCGCTGTATCTGCTGCTGCTCGGCATCGCGGAGGCGGGTCTGTTCGGCCTGCGGCGCTGGCTGGTGGCCCGGCCGTTGTCACGCGTCGAGGCGGAGATGCGCGCGGACCTGTACCGGCATCTGCAACGGCTCCCGGTGGCCTTCCACGACAGATGGCCCTCCGGCCAGCTCCTCTCCCGGGGCACCACCGACCTCATGCTGCTGCGCATGTTCCTGGCCTTCCCCCTCACGTTCCTGCTGGTCAACGCCGTGACGATCCTGGTGGGCGTGATCATCATGCTGCTCCAGGACTGGACGCTGGGACTGGTGATCCTGGGGCCCGCCGTGCCGGTGATCGTCACCTGTGTGATCTTCGAGCGGCGGTACGCGCATGTGGCACGCCTCGCACAGGACCAGGTCGGCGACCTGACCACGGTCGTCGAGGAGAGCGTCCTCGGCATCCGCATCATCAAGGGCTTCGGCCGCCACCGCAGCCAGGCCCGGGCGTTCCGTGAACTGTCGCGGAGGCTGCGTGGCACCGAACTCCGCAAGGCCCGCCTCCTGGCCACGATCTGGGGCGTCATCGTGACCCTCCCCGAACTGGCCCTCGGCGCGACCCTGGTCCTGGGCACGGTGCAGGTGGCGGACGGCAACCTGTCGGCGGGCACGCTGGTGGCCTTCCTCTCCACGGCACTGGCCCTGCGCTGGCCGGTCGAGTCGATCGGCTTCCTCCTGGCCATGAGCCAGGAGGCGGCAACGGCGACGGAGCGATTCTTCGAGGTAATGGACGAAACGCCGGAAGCGGAGACCCACCAAAGGGGCGCGGGGCTGTATCAATCTGCGGCTCCGCCGCGGGGCGCGCCCAGCCCCCACGGCGGCGCGCCCAACAACGACGGCATCCGCTTCTCCTCAGTCTCCTTCCGCTACCCGGACGCCCCGCCCGATTCCCCACCAACCCTCGACCGCATCGACCTGCACATCAGACCCGGCGAATCCATGGCCCTCGTCGGCGCCACCGGCACAGGCAAAACGACCCTCACCGCCCTCGTCCCCCGCCTCCACGAGGTGACGTCGGGCCACATCACACTGGACGGCGAGGACATCACGGCGATGCCCCGCGAGGAACTGCGCGCCCTCGTCGCCGTGGCCTTCGAGGAACCCACCCTGTTCTCGACCAGCGTCGGCGAAAACGTCCTCATGGGCGCCGAAGAGGGCGCGGGACAACCGGAGTTGGACCGCGCACTGGCGGTCGCCCAGGCAGACTTCGCCCACGCGCTCCCCCAGGGCACGGACACCCGCGTCGGCGAACAGGGCCTGAGCCTCTCCGGCGGCCAGCGCCAACGCCTCGCGCTGGCAAGGGCGGTGGTGGGCAAGCCCCGCTTCCTCGTCCTGGACGACCCGCTCTCCGCACTGGACGTCCACACCGAGGCCGCCGTAGAAGCCGCGCTGCGCGACGTCCTCGCGGACACAACGGCGTTGATCGTGGCCCACCGCCCGTCCACGGTCCTGCTCGCCGATCGGGTGGCCCTGCTGTCGGACGGCCGTATCACGGCGGTGGGCACCCACCAGGAACTCCTGCTCACGAACGCGGAGTACGCGCATCTGATGTCGGGCGTCCAGTCGGCCACCCCGGAGCAGGAGGACGAACGATGACCGCCCCCACCACATCGGCGCCCACCACCGACGACACCCCCGACCCCCCGCACCAGCCCGCCACGGGCGACCCCTTCGACCACGACGTCCTGCCCACTCCCCCGGGCGCGACCACCGCCCTGCTGCGCTCCCTGCTCGCCCCCATGAAGGCCCGCGTCACCGTCACCACCCTCCTCCTGCTGCTTCAGCAGGCGGCCGTGCAGGTGGGCCCGCTGCTGGTGGCGTACGCCATCGACCGGGCGGTACCGGCCTTCCGCGATCACGACCACGGGCCGCTGATCGCCGTGGCCGTCGGCTATCCGCTCTGCGCGCTGCTCTCCGGCGGGCTGCAGTACGCGTTCATCGGCGCCTCCGCCCGCGTCAACCAGGACGTGCTGCTCGATCTGCGCGGCCGGATCTTCCGGCACGCGCAGGCGCTCAGCATCGACTTCCACGAGCGCTACACCTCCGGCCGGCTCATCTCCCGTTCCACCACGGACGTCGAGGCGCTGCGCGAACTGCTCAGCGAGGGCCTCCAGGAGCTGATCACGGTCATCCTGTCCTTCGTCTACATCTCGGCGATGCTGCTCTGGCTGGACCTGGGGCTCGGCGCGGTCGCGGTGGCGTCCTTCGTGCCGCTGTATCTGCTGGTGCGGGTCTACCAGCGGCGCGCGGTGCGGGTGTACGCGGTGCGGTCCACGGCGATCGCGCGGGTGATCGTGAAGTTCGTGGAGACGATGAACGGCATCCGCCCGGTACGCGCGTTCCGCCGTGAGGCCGTGAACGACGCCGACTTCGGGATCCTCAACCAGCGGCACCAACGGTCCAACGGCGACGCCCTGTTGGAGATGGCGCGCTATGTCACCGGCTCCCGCCTGGTCGCCAACACGGCGGTCGCGGTGATCGTGCTGTGGGGCGCGAACCGGGTCGCGGACGGCTCGCTGGAACTGGGTGTCCTGGCCGCCGCCGTGCTGTATCTACGACGGCTGTACGACCCGATCGACCGGCTCGGCATGTTCCTCAACTCCTACCAGTCGGCCGCCGCGTCCCTGGAGAAGATCGCGGGCCTGCTGGCCCAGACCCCGTCCGTTCCCGAGCCGTCAACTCCGATGCAGCTCGCCGAACTTGAGTCGGCGCAGCCCGGCCGCGAGGTGGTCTTCGACGGGGTCCGCTTCGCCTACCGCACCGGCGGCGAGGTGCTGCCCTTCTTCGACCTCACGCTCCCCGCCGGTCAGACGGTCGCCGTGGTCGGCTCCACCGGCGCCGGCAAGTCCACCCTGGCCAAGCTGCTGGCCCGCTTCTACGACCCCTCGGACGGGCGGGTGCTGCTCGACGGCGTCGACCTGCGCGAGCTGTCCGGGCCCGAACTGCGGCGCGGGGTGGTGATGGTGACGCAGGAGGCGTTCCTGTTCTCCGGCACGGTCGCCGAGAACATCGCGATCGGCCGTCCGGACGCGCCGCGTGAGGAGATCGAGCGGGCCGCGAAGGCGATCGGCGCGCACGACTTCATCAGCGCGCTGCCCGACGGCTACGACACGGACGTACGCAAACGGGGTGGCCGTATCTCGGCCGGCCAGCGTCAACTCGTGGCATTCGCACGGGCGTTGCTCGCCGACCCGGCGGTGCTGATCCTGGACGAGGCGACCAGTTCGCTGGACGTCCCGGGCGAACAGGCCGTGCAGCGGGCCATGTCGACGGTCCTGCGGGGCCGTACGGCGGTGGTGATCGCGCACCGGCTGTCCACCGTCGAGATCGCCGACCGGGTGCTGGTCATGGAGCACGGCCGGATCGTGGAGGACGGCAGTCCGGGCGAACTCATCGCGGGGACAGGCCGGTTCTCGGATCTGCACCGGGCCTGGCGGGACAGTCTGGCGTGAGGGCTACGGGTCCAGGTTTCTCGTTTCGATGGACAGTCCACTCGGGAGACAGACACATGACACGTGCTTCCTGCCCGGTCTTGAACCGGCGCGACAGTTTCACACAGAGGTCGTCGCGCCCGTCCTGAACACGGCGTCGGACAAGGTGCCCTGCTGGGCCGCGAGCTGCCGCGGACGCCGTCCTGCGTGAATTATTCGATGGGCAACCGCGCTCACGCTCGGTAATCTTCGAGGTCTCCAACCACACCAGGATCGCTCATGGCTGCCCGCGTTCAGCGGCCTGGGCAAGGAGGCACATGATCGACGCGTACGAGGATCCCGGGACACCCGACTGTCGGGGCGGCTGGCATTTCCTGTGGTGGCTGGTGATGCGGCAGCGGTGGCGGGCGCTGTCCGGGGCGCTGTTGTCGAGCGTCTGGATGGTGCTGATGGCGGCGGCGCCGTATCTGATGGCGCGGGCCGTCGACGACGGTCTGGTGCCGGGGCATCTGGGCACGCTGGCCTGGTGGACCGGGGCGCTGTTCGTGGTCGGGGCGGTCAACTCGTGGCTGAGCATCATGCGGCACCGCACCATGACCCGGGTGCGCATGGACGCCAACTTCCGCACGGTGAAGCTGATCGTGGGCCAGGCGGTCCGGCTGGGTGCGGTGCTGTCGCGCCGGGCGCGGGCGGGCGAGGTCATCACGATCGGCGTCGGCGACGTGTGGACGATCGCCCAGTCCCTGACGGTCGTCGGACCCGGCTTCGGCGCGCTGGTCGTCTACGGCGTGGTGGCCGGGGTGCTGCTGTCGATCTCGGCGCCGCTGGCCGCCGTGGTCCTGCTGGGTGTGCCGGTGATCGCGCTGCTCGCGGGGCCGCTGACCCGTCGGCTGCAGGGCGTGGAGACGGAGTACCGGGAGCGGCAGAGCGTGCTCACCGCGCGTATCGCCGATCTCTCGGGCGGTCTGCGTGTTCTCAACGGGCTGGGTGGCAAAGGGCTGTTCGCGGACGCGTTCCGGCGTGACTCGCAGCGGCTGCGGAGGCAGGGCTACCGGGTGGGCGCGGTGGCCAGCTGGGTGCAGGCGATCGGGGTCGGACTGCCGACCCTGTTCCTCGCCGTGGTGACCTGGCTCGCGGCCCGGCTGGCGGCCCAAGGGCAGCTCAGCGTGGGCGAGTTGGTCGCCGTGTACGGCTATGTCGCGGTGCTGGTGGGCCCGGTGGCCTTCTTCGTACAGATGGTCTACGAGCTGAGCCGGGGCGTGGTGGCCGCGCGCCGGGTCGTACGGCTGCTGGCGCTCCAGCCGGAGGCGGACACGGGCACGTCGGCCGCGCCCGCCGAACCGGCCGCCCTGCACGACCCCGACTCCGGTGTGCGGGTGCTGCCCGGGCGGCTGACCGCGCTGGTGGGTGCGCGGCCCGGGGAGACACTGGCCGTGGTCGACCGGCTCGGCCGGTACGGGCCGTCCCGGGTCACCTGGGGCGGGGTCGCGCTCGACGCGATTCCGCTGGACCAGGTCAGGTCCCGGATCCTGGTCGCGGACAACGAGGCCGACCTGTTCGCCGGACCGCTGCGGGAGGTGCTGGCCGGGCGCCGGGAGCGGTCGGCGGAGGCGGTGGCGGAGGCCGTGTTCGCGGGTGCCGCCGACGACATCGTGCAGGGGCTGCCGGAGGGTCTGGACTCGCTCGTGGCCGCGCAGGGCCGCAGTCTCTCCGGCGGGCAGCGCCAACGGGTGCGGCTGGTGCGGGCGTTGCTCGCCGAGCCCGAGGTGCTGCTCGCGGTGGAACCGACCTCGGCCCTGGACGCCCACACCGAGGCGGCGGTCGCCCGGCGGCTGCGCGAGGCGCGCTCGGGCCGTACGACGGTGGTGACCACGACGTCCCCGCTGGTCCTGGACCAGGCGGACACCGTGCTCTACCTGGTCGACGGCAAGGTCGCGGCCGACGGCGACCATCGCCGGCTGCTGGCACAGGAGCCGGGCTACCGCGCGCTGGTGGCCCGGGACGCGGATGCGGACGCGGAGGAGGTCGTACGGTGACGGCGGACAAGGGTCAACTCCCCATCGCCGAACGGGCCGAGGTGCGGCGGGCCGCGGTCCGGCTGATCCGGGCGGACCGGCGGGCGTTCGCCGTCGTACTGGTGGTGAACGCGCTGGCCGCCGCGGCCGGGCTGGCCGGGCCCTGGCTGCTCGGGCGGATCGTGGACGAGGTGCGGGCCGGCGCCGGGGTGGGGGTCGTGGACCGGCTGGCCCTGGTCATCGTGGTGTGCTCGCTGGCCCAGTTGCTGCTGGCGCGCTGGGCACGGTACGTGGGGTACCGGTTCGGGGAGCGCACGCTGGCCCGGGTCCGGGAGGACTTCGTGGACCGGGCGCTGGCGCTGCCCGCGTCGGTGGTGGAGCGGGCCGGGACGGGCGATCTGACGGCGCGCGGCACCTCCGACGTGGCGACCGTGGGCACGACCCTGCGGGACGTCGCGCCCGAACTGCTGGTCTGCTCCGTGCAGGCGCTGTTCGTGATGGGCGCGGTGTTCGCCCTCGATCCCCTGCTCGGTCTGTTCGGGGTGATCGGTCTGACGCCGATCTGGTTCGCGCTGCGCTGGTATCTGCGCCGGGCCCGGGACGGCTATCTCGCGGAGGGCGCGGCGATGTCGGAGGTCGCCGAGATCCTCACGGCGACCGCGTCGGGGGCGCGCACGGTGGAGGCGTTCCGGCTCCAGGAGCGGCGGGTCACGGCGAGCCGGGACACGCTGGAGACCACCAAGCGGGCGAGGCTGTACACGCTGTTCCTGCGGTCCGTGTTCTTCCCCGCGGTCGAGGTGTCGTACACGATTCCGGTGGCGGGCGTGCTGCTGGTCGGCGGGTGGCTGCACGGGCGCGGGACGGTGGGCGTGGGCGCGGTGGTGGCGGCGGCGCTGTATCTGCGGCAGTTCACCGAGCCCCTGGACCAGATCCTGATGCGGGTCGAGCAACTGCAGAGCAGCGGCGCCTCGTTCGCCCGGGTGGAGGGGCTGGCCCGGGCGCCGCGGGCGGAGGGCGACGGGGACGCGCCGGCTCCGGCTGACGACCGGATCGATGTGACCGGGGTGCGGTACGCCTACGAGCGCGGCGGCGAGGTGCTGCACGGCGTGGACCTGTCGGTACGGCCGGGCGAACGGCTGGCGGTCGTCGGCCCGTCGGGTGCCGGCAAGACCACGCTGAGCCGGCTGCTGGCGGGCGTCGACGCGCCGACCGAGGGCACGGTGACCGTGGGCGGGGTACCGGTCTCCGGACTCTCACCGGAGACGCTGCGCCGCCAGGTCGTGCTGGTCACCCAGGAACACCACGTCTTCCTGGGCACGGTCCGCGAGAACCTCCTGATCGCCGAACCGGCCGCCACGGACGAGGAGTTGTGGTCGGCGCTGGCGGCGGTCGGCGCCGAGGAATGGGTACGGGAACTGCCCGAGGGCCTCAACACCCCACTGGGCGCGGACGGTCGGGCCACGGACGGCTCGCAGGCCCAGCAACTCGCCCTGGCCCGCGTGGTGTTGGCCGACCCGCACACCCTGATCCTGGACGAGGCTACGGCCCTCCTGGACCCGGCCACCGCCCGCCACACCGAGCGCGCGCTGGCCGCCGTCCTGGAGGGCCGCACCGTCATCGCCATCGCCCACCGCCTCCACACCGCCCACGACGCGGACCGGGTGGCCGTCATGGAGAACGGCCTGCTGACCGAACTCGGCCCGCACGAGGAACTGGTGACGGCGGAGGGGGCGTACGCGGCGCTGTGGCACTCGTGGCACGGGGACGGGCGGGCGTCGGGTGGCTGACGCCGGACGGGCCGAAAGACAGACCCCGCCCGGCAGTTGACGGCTCACACCGCGTCCGGCCCCCGCTCCCGCGTCCGGATCCGTACCACCTCCTCCACCGGAGTCACCCACACCGTGCCGCCCCCCGTGCCGCGGGCGCCCGCGGCACGGATGACCCGGACGAGATCGGTCGCGTCGAAGTCGAGGGTGAGGATGTCGAGCCGGAGCCGCGGGGCGAGGGTCACCCGGTACTCACTGCCCCGGTAGACCTCCACCCGGACCGTCCGGGGTTCGTAGGCCCGTACCTCGGTCACGGTCACTCCCCGCACCCCGAACGACTGGAGAGCCTTCATGACGTCCGGGACGCGGTGGGGCGGGAGGACCGCGGTGACGAGCTTCACGGGTCCTCAACTCCGGCCATGTCAACCGGAGTCCGGTTCTTTGGTCTTCTCCTTGGTCGGCGCCGGCGCTGGTGCCGACGCCACCGCCACCGGTTCCGACGCGGACGCCACCGCCGACTCCGTCGGGTACGCCTCCTCGTCGTGGACCGCGATGTCGCCGCTCTCCAACACCTCGTCGGGCGCCCGGAGTTTCACGAACAGGCCGATCCCCTTGAGGATGAGGAAGGTCATCACGGCGTCGTAGAGGATGACCGTCCCGGCCGAACCCGCCTGCTTCCAGAGCTGGTCGAGGTTGCCGTAGAGCCAGCCGCTGGTGGAGAACGCCGTGGAGCCGTCCTTGTTGAGGTACACGGCGACCGCCGGGTCGGCGAAGATGCCGACGAGCATGCCGCCGGCGAGGCCCGCGATGCCGTGGGTGTAGACGACGCCGAGTGCGTCGTCGACCTTGTTGAACGGCGGGACCTTGGACAGGTAGTTCCAGGCCAGCCAGACGATCGAGGACGCGATGATGCCGATGTAGATCGCGCCGATCCCGCTGACGAAGCCGGCCGCCGGGGTGATCGCCACCAGGCCGACGATCATGCCGTTGATGCCGCCGAGGAAGGTCGGCTTGCGCTGCGGGCCGACGAACATGTCCCAGAACACCCACACCAGCAGGGCAACCGCCGTACAGAGGTTGGTGTTGAGGACCGCGACCGCCGCGTTGTGGCCGCCGAAGTACATGTCGCCGCCGTTGAAGCCGTTCCAGCCGAGCCAGAGGATGCCCGCGCCGACGGCCACCATGGGGAGGTTGTTGGGCACGCCGTGGGCGCGGTCGCGGGCCAGGCGGGGGCCGATCACCGCCGCCGCCACGAAGCCCGAGGTGCCCGCGGCGAGGTGGATGACGTAGCCGCCGGAGTAGTCGAGCGCGCCCTTGGCCGCCCACCAGCCGCCACCCCACAGCAGGAAGGCGTTGACCGTGTAGACCAGGGTCGACCAGATCGGGACGAAGAGCAGCCACGCGCGGATGTTCATCCGGCCGATCACGCTGCCCATGAAGAGCAGCGGGGTGATCGCCGCGAACGCGAAGTGGAAGTAGGCGAGCGTGGACTGCGGGAAGTGGAAGCTCGGCATCAGGTCGTTGCCGTTGACGAGCGGTATCCACGCCTGTTGCTGTTCGCTCGCCGAGCCGACGATGGTGCCGGGCCGGCCGACGAACGCGCCGAGGATGCCGGGCCAACTGGAGTTCAGGGGTTCACCGAACCCCATCTTGAACTCCCAGAGGACCCAGCCGACCAGGACCAGCGAGAAGCCGGTGAAGGCCATGAACATGGTGTTCACGACCCACTTGCGCTGGACCAGGCCGCCGTAGAGGATCGCGATGCCGGGGATGCTCATCAGTCCGACGAGTGTCGCCGCGACGAGCTGCCAGGCGTTGTCGCCCGCGTCCAGCCAGTTGGGATAGGGAATCACTGCAACCGTCAACTCCCCTCGTGGGAGCGGCGGTCCGGCAGGACCGCCGGTTGCACGGCAGGATCGTGCCGGATCTTTTTCGGGTTGGTTCCGGGGGCATGTCGGCCGGGAAAACTTCTGTTCACGGTCAAGGAAGCGTCAAGTGGCGCTCCGCATAGCGGACACGAACGCCCGGACAACGAACGAATTCCGGCCAAGTTCCTGACGCGCTCCTGACAGAAAGCGCGAGCTGGTGCCACTCTTCCCACTGGCGCTTCACAGCAACCCCACAGCTTCACTCCTGTGATCCCTGTGATCTCCCCTGGTCGCGCGATCCGCGACCGTCCTGAAGGAGTCAGTGTTGAGAAGCAATTCCTCGCGCAGACGCACCTCCCACATAGTCGCCGTCGCCGGCGTCACCGCTCTGCTCGCCGCGGCCGTCCAGGCGGGCGCGACCTCCTCCGCCGCACCGGCCAAACCCCTTGCCGGCAAGGGGAATCCGGCGCACACGGCGCTCTCGCTCTCCGCTTCGCAGCGCGCCGAGCTGCTCCGCGACGCCCAGTCGGCGCGGACCGCGACCGCCAAGGACATCGGCCTGGGCGCCAAGGAGACGCTCATCGCCCGTGACGTCGTCAAGGACGCGGACGGCACGGTCCACACCCGCTACGAGCGCACCTACGCCGGACTCCCCGTCCTCGGCGGCGACCTGGTCGTCGACACCGCCAAGTCGGGCGCGACCGAGCGTGTCATCAAGGCGACCAACGCCACCATCAAGGTCGCCGACCTCACTCCGAGCGTCGCCACCGCGACGGCGGAGAAGCAGGCCGTCTCCCGGGCCAAGGCCCTCGGCTCCACCAAGTCGGCCGCCGACTCCGCCCGCAAGGTGATCTGGGCGGCGAGCGGCAAGCCGGTCCTCGCCTACGAGACGGTCGTCGGCGGTCTCCAGGACGACGGCACCCCGAACGAGCTGCACGTCATCACCGACGCGGCCACCGGCAAGAAGCTCTACGAGTACCAGGGCATCGAGAACGCCACCGGTACGGGCAACACCCAGTACAGCGGCACCGTTTCGCTGACCACGACCCAGTCGGGCACGTCGTACAACCTCACCGACGGCGACCGCGGCGGCCACAAGACGTACAACCTCAACCACGGCACCTCCGGCACCGGCACCCTGTTCTCCCAGACCAGCAACACCTGGGGCAACGGCACCACGTCGAACGCGGCGACGGCCGGCGCCGACGCGCACTACGGCGCGGCGGAGACCTGGGACTTCTACAAGAACACGTTCGGCCGCAGCGGCATCAAGAACAACGGTGTCGGCGCCTACTCCCGTGTCCACTACGGGAATTCGTACGTCAACGCGTTCTGGGACGACAGCTGCTTCTGCATGACGTACGGCGACGGCTCGGGCAACGCGGACCCGCTGACGGCGCTGGACGTGGCAGGGCACGAGATGAGCCACGGCGTCACCTCCAACACCGCCGGACTCAACTACTCCGGTGAATCGGGCGGGTTGAACGAGGCGACCTCCGACATCTTCGGCACCGGCGTCGAGTTCTACGCCAACAACTCGACCGACGTGGGCGACTACCTCATCGGCGAGAAGATCGACATCAACGGCGACGGCACGCCGCTGCGTTACATGGACAAGCCCAGCAAGGACGGCGGCTCCGCGGACAGTTGGTACTCCGGCGTCGGCAACCTCGACGTCCACTACTCCTCGGGCGTCGCCAACCACTTCTTCTACCTGCTGAGCGAGGGCAGCGGCGCCAAGGTCATCAACGGCGTCAGCTACAACTCGCCCACCGCGGACGGGCTTCCGGTCACCGGCATCGGCCGGGACAAGGCGCTGCAGATCTGGTACCGCGCGCTCACCACGAAGTTCACGTCCACCACCAACTACGCGGCGGCCCGCACCGGGACCCTCGCGGCGGCGGGTGAGCTGTACGGCACGACGGGCGCCGAGTACAAGGCGGTGCAGGACGCGTGGGCGGCCGTCGCGGTCGGTGCGCGCTCCGGTGGCGGCGGCGGTGGCGGTACGTCGTTCGAGAACACGGCCGACGTATCGATTCCGGACAACGGGGCGGCCGTCACGTCGTCCGTCACGGTGTCCGGGCGCACGGGCAACGCGCCCTCGAACCTCGCGGTCACCGTCGACATCGTGCACACCTGGCGCGGTGACCTGGTGATCGACCTGGTGGCCCCGGACGGGTCGACGTACCGGCTGAAGAACTCCAGCTCGTCCGACTCGGCGGACAACGTGCAGGCGACCTACACGGTCGACGCGTCCTCCGAAGTCGCCAACGGCGTCTGGAAGTTGAAGGTCCAGGACGTGGCTGCACAGGACACCGGCTACATCAACAGCTGGAAGCTTACGTTCCCGTAAAAACCAGCCGTCCAGTTCAGGCCGCACAAACAAGGCGCCGTCCCGGGGTTTCAACTCCGGGGCGGCGCCCTGTTGTGGACGTTTACATTGCCGCAACGTTCACCGGACAGTCGATTTTCAGCCAACATCACTTCGGGGTCCTGACATGTACGCGCCCCTGATGCCAGTCTTCCCTCACGCCGCTTCAGCACAGCAATTTCACAACCGCTCCGGTCAGTAACCCCACGCTGCCGGACTCCCCCACAGAGGAGCTCGCGTGACCCCCCTCTACGCGCGTCACAAGCGCACCACTCTGGCCATCGCCACCGCGGTGGCCGCAGGCGCCCTGCTCGCCACCGGTGTCACCACCGGTGCCTCCGCCCAGCCCGCCACGGGCAAGGCGGCCCCCCTCGCCGCCGCCCCGCAGCTGCTCTCCAACGCCGCGCGCACCGCGCTGGTCAAGGAGAAGCAGGCCGACGCGGCCGAGACGGCCACGCAGATAGGCCTCGGCACCAAGGAGAAGCTGGTCGTCAAGGACGTCGTCAAGGACGTCGACGGCACGGTGCACACCCGCTACGAGCGCACCTACGCGGGCCTCCCGGTCCTCGGCGGCGACCTGGTCGTCCACACCTCGCCGGCCGGCAAGACCGAGGGTGTCACCAAGGCGCACTCGGCGGCCATCAAGGTCGCCACCGTCACACCGAAGATCACGGTCGCCAAGGCCGAGAAGCAGGCGCTGACCGCCGCCAAGGCCGCCGGTTCGGACAAGACCGCCGCCGACGGTGCCCGCAAGGTCATCTGGGCCGGCGGCGCCACCCCCGTCCTCGCCTACGAGACGATCGTCGGCGGCCTCCAGGACGACGGCACCCCCAACCAGCTGCACGTCATCACCGACGCGGCCACCGGCAAGAAGCTCTTCGAGTACCAGGGCATCGAGAACGCCACCGGCACCGGCAAGACGCTGTACTCGGGCACGGTCAGCCTCACCACCACGCTGTCGGGCACGACGTACTCGCTGACCGACGCCTCGCGCGGCAGCCACAAGACGTACAACCTGAAGCACGGGACGTCCGGCACCGGCACCCTGTTCACCAACACCACCAACACGTGGGGCACCGGCACCGCATCCAGCTCCACCACCGACGTGACCGCCGCCGCGGACGCCGCCTACGGCGCCCAGGAGACGTGGGACTTCTACAAGGACACGTTCGGCCGCAGCGGCATCAAGAACAACGGTGTCGGTGCCTACTCGCGCGTGCACTACGGCAGTTCGTACGTCAACGCGTTCTGGGACGACAGCTGCTTCTGCATGACCTACGGCGACGGCTCGGGCAACACCCACCCGCTGACCTCGCTGGACGTGGCCGGCCACGAGATGAGCCACGGCGTCACCGCCAACACCGCCGGCCTCAACTACAGCGGTGAGTCCGGCGGCCTGAACGAGGCGACCTCCGACATCTTCGGCACGGGCGTCGAGTTCTACGCCAACAACTCCTCCGACCCCGGTGACTACCTCATCGGCGAGAAGATCGACATCAACGGCGACGGCAGCCCGCTGCGCTACATGGACCAGCCCAGCAAGGACGGCGGCTCCGCCAACTACTGGTCCTCCTCGGTCGGCAACCTCGACGTGCACTACTCGTCGGGCGTCGCGAACCACTTCTTCTACCTCCTCTCGGAGGGCAGCGGTTCGAAGACCATCAACGGGGTGACCTACAACTCCCCGACGTACAACGGCGCCACGCTCGCCGGCATCGGCCGCGCCAAGGCGCTGCAGATCTGGTACAAGGCGCTGACGACGTACTTCACGTCGACCACCAACTACAAGTCGGCCCGCACCGGCACCCTGAGCGCGGCTGCCGCGCTCTACGGCACCGGCTCCGCCGAGTACGCGGCGGTCGCGGCGACCTGGACGGCCGTCAACGTCACCTGACGACAGCCGAGTTGACAGGTAAGCGGTAAGGGCGGTACCCGGAGCGAAGGCATCTCCGGGTACCGCCCTACTCTTGGGTCCCATGTCCTTCACGTACGACGACGTCGGCGCGACCCGCGAACGCGGCTTCTGCCCCCCGGGCTTCCACCCCCTGTTTGTGCGCACGCGGATCGGCGAGGGCGAGAAGGTCTTCCGCCGGGCGTCCGACGCGCTCCTCACCTGGGAGCTGCACCGCGAGACGGGCGTCGGCGTCGAGACGAGCGCCGACAAGGCCGCCCCCGGCGTGGACGTGACGGTCACCCTCGCGGGCCTGATCAGGAGCCCCTGCCGCATAGTCTGGACGGTGGAAGAACACCGCAGGTCCGGCTGGGCCTACGGCACCCTCCCCGGCCACCCCGAATGCGGCGAGGAGGCCTTCGTGGTCGACCGCACGGGCGACGGCACGGTCTGGCTGACGGTCTCGGCCTTCAGCCGCGCCGCGAAGTGGTACACACGGCTGGGCGGCCCGGCGACACGGGGTTTGCAGCACGCCTACGCGAGGCGGATGGGCAGCACGCTGCGGCAGATGTGCGCGCCGTACTCGGAGGTGTGAGCAAGGGGGCACCCGCGCCCCGAAGGGGCGCGGGGAACTGCGCGACCAGCCACGACGTACCCGCAGCCGAAGCACTACCTCATCAGTACTCCGGCTCCTTCCACTCCGTCCTCAGAAGGCACCGCCACCAGCCCCAACTCCGCACTGGACGCCAGTAGTCGGTGCGCAGGCAGAATCCGGACCGTATATCCATAGGGCCCGGTTCGATCAAGGGAAAGCGGCCCCTCGAACAACCAGTGCCCCTCCGCATCCGGACCGCCGACCGGCTTGAGCGGCACAGCCACCCCGTCCCCGATCCGGTCCTCCGGGTCCACCCGGCCGGAGACCGCCTGTACTTCGACATCGTCCGGGGCCAGGCCGCCCAGGCCCACCCGCACCCGCAGATTCAGCGTCGTACCGAGTTCCGCCGTGGCCGTAGCCGCAGACGTCTCCACGTGGTCGACGGTCACCCCGTGCCACGCGCCCCGCACCCGCCCCTTCCACGCGGCGAGTTCACGCGCCGCGTCCGGGGTCATGGCGCGGTGCGCGTGCGCGGCCGGGGCGTACAGCCGCTCCACGTACTCGCGGACCATCCGCCCGGCCAGCACCTTCGGACCGAGCAACGTCAGTGTCTGGCGCACCATTTCGATCCAGCGGTCGGGCAGACCGTCCTGACCCCGCTCGTAGAAACGCGGGGTCACGCGCTGCTCCAGGAGGTCGTAGAGCGCGGCGGCCTCCACGTCGTCGCGGTGGTCGGGATCCGTGCCGGTGCCGTCCGCCGTGGGGATGGCCCAGCCGAAGTCGGGCTGGAACCACTCGTCCCACCAGCCGTCCAGGACCGAGAGGTTGAGGCAGCCGTTGAGCGCGGCCTTCATCCCGCTCGTGCCGCAGGCCTCCAGCGGGCGGAGCGGGTTGTTGAGCCAGATGTCGCAGCCGGGGTAGAGCTTCTGCGCCATCGCCATGCCGTAGTCGGGGAGGAAGACGATGCGGTGGCGGACGCGCGGGTCGTCCGCGAACTTCACCAGCTCCTGGACGAGCCGCTTGCCGCCGTCGTCCGCCGGGTGCGCCTTGCCCGCCACCACGATCTGGATCGGGTGGTCCGGGTGCAGCAGGAGGTCCATCAGCCGGTCCCGGTCGCGCAGCATCAGCGTCAGGCGTTTGTACGACGGGACGCGGCGGGCGAAGCCGATGGTGAGGACGTCGGGGTCGAGCACGCCGTCGATCCAGCCCAACTCGGCCGACCCGGCGCCGCGTTGACGCCAGGAGGCGCGCAACCGCTCCCGTACCTCCACGACCAGCTGCTCGCGCAGATCGCGCCGTAGCTCCCAGATGTCCTGGTCCGGGATCTCCGCGACCGCGTCCCAGCGGTCCGAGCCACCGACCGACATCGCGTCCTCGGTGCGCTGGGCGCCGATCTGCCGGGCGCCGAGCCGGAACACCTCGGGGGCGACCCAGGTCGGCGCGTGCACGCCGTTGGTCACGGAGGTGATCGGCACCTCCTCCGGGTCGAAGCCCGGCCACAGGCCGGAGAACATCTCGCGGCTGACCTGGCCGTGCAACAGCGAGACGCCGTTGGCGCGTTGGCCCAGGCGCAGGCCCATCACGGCCATGTTGAACAGGTTGGGTTCGCCGCCCGGGTAGGTCTCCATGCCCAGGCGGAGGATGTTTCCGACGTCCATGCGCGGGAGTTCGGCGTCCGGCCCGAAGTGGGTGGCGACCAGCTCCCGGTCGAAGCGGTCGATTCCGGCCGGGACCGGGGTGTGCGTGGTGAAGACCGTGCCCGCCCGCACCGCTTCCAGGCCCGCGTCGAAGTCCAGCCCGGCGTCGCAGAGTTCGGCGATCCGCTCCAGGCCGAGGAAGCCCGCGTGGCCCTCGTTGGTGTGGAACACCTCGGGCTCGGGGTGACCGGTGAGGCGGCAGTACGTCCGTACCGCACGCACACCCCCTATGCCGAGCAACATCTCCTGGAGCAGCCGGTGTTCGCTGCCGCCGCCGTAGAGGACATCGGTCACCCCGCGGGCGCCGAGGTCGTTCTCCTCGACGTCGGAGTCGAGCATCAGCAGCGGCACCCGGCCGACCTGCGCCAGCCAGATCCGGGCGCGCAGCGAGCGGCCGCCGGGCAGGGCGATGGAGACCTGGGCCGGAGAGCCGTCGTCCTCCCGCACCAGTGCCACCGGGAGTTCGTTGGGGTCGAGGACCGGATAGGTCTCCTGCTGCCAGCCGTCCCGGGACAGCGACTGGCGGAAGTAGCCGTGCCGGTAGAGGAGTCCGACGCCGATCAGTGGTACGCCGAGATCGCTGGCCGACTTGAGATGGTCGCCGGCGAGGATGCCGAGGCCGCCGGAGTACTGGGGCAGGGCGGCCGTGACGCCGAACTCGGGTGAGAAGTAGGCGACGGCGGCGGGCAGTTCACCGGACTGGGCCTGGTACCAGCGGTCGCCGCCCACGTAGTCGGCGAGATCGCCGGCGACCTCGGTGAGCCGGCGCAGGAAACGGCTGTCCTCGGCCAGCTCCGCCAGCCGCTCGGCCGAGACGCTGCCGAGCAGTCGTACCGGATCGCCTTCCGAGGCGGTCCAGCGCTCGGGATCGACGGACTGGAAGAGATCGCGGGTTTCCGCGTGCCAGGACCAGCGCAGGTTGCGCGCGAGATCGCTGAGCGGCCGGAGGGGTTCGGGGAGAACGGGACGGACGGTGAATCGACGGATCGCCTTCACAGCTCCACCTTGCGCGTTCGCTGGATGACACACGGCTATGTGCGTCGTCGTCTCTGAAGACGGTACCGGGGACGGTGTGGACGTCGTCCTGAAACGGCGGACGCGCTGCATGCTGCCGACCTGTACCGCAGATGAACCGGCCTGGGCCGAAAAGGGCCCCTCATGCGCCCTTGTGGTGCTTCGCACCGCACGAGAGGCTGCCCAGTGGAGAGTTGAAGGAGGGGAACTCGACCATGGCACGGACGCGTACGCGGCGTCTGCGCCGGGCGGGGGGACTGACCGCGGTCGCCACAGCCGTGGTGTTTTCGGCCATCACCCTGCCCGCGCACGCCGCACCGGAGGGGACCATACTCGGCGCCGGCGCACCCGGCACCGTCAGCGGCAGTTACCTGGTGACGCTCAAGGGGGGAACGGAGGCTCCGTCGGCGGCCGGCAAGGGGCTCGCCGAGAAGTACGGGGCGAAAATAAGCCACACCTACGGCACGGCCCTGAACGGCTACGCCGTCGAGGCGAACGAGAGACAGGCGAGACTCCTCGCGGCGGACCCGCGGGTCGCCTCGGTCGCCCAGGACACCCGGGTGACCCTGGACCGGGTCGGCCGCACCGAGCGCAACCCGCCGTCCTGGGGCCTGGACCGCCTCGACCAGCCGAGCCTGCCGCTGGACAAGCGCTACACCTCGCCGGACTCCGGGGGCAGCGGGGTGACGGTGTACGTGATCGACACCGGCATCCGCGTCACCCACAAGGACTTCGGCGGCCGGGCGAGCTACGGCTGGGACTTCGTCGACGACGACACCACCGCCCAGGACGGCAACGGCCACGGCACCCATGTCGCGGGCACGATCGTCGGCAGCACATACGGCGTCGCCAAGAAGGCCAGGGTGGTCGCCGTCCGCGTCCTGGACAACGCGGGAGCCGGTACGACCTCGCAGGTGATCGCGGGGATCGACTGGGTCACCCGGCACGCACACAAACCGGCGGTGGCCAATCTCAGCCTCGGCGGCTACCACAACGCCCAGCTGGACGCCGCCGTACGCAACTCGATCGCCTCCGGAGTCACCTACACGGTGGCGGCGGGCAACGACGGGCTGTCGGCCGGCCTGTACTCGCCCGCCGACGTGAAGGAGGCGATCACGGCCGGCGCCACCGACCGCACCGACGCCAGGGCGGCCTTCTCGAACTTCGGCCCGGCCGTCGACCTGTTCGCCCCGGGCGTCTCGATCACCTCCGCGACAGACACGAGCGACACGGCGAAGGCGACCTTCTCCGGTACGTCGATGGCGTCGCCGCACGCGGCCGGCGCGGCGGCGGTCTATCTCGGCGCTCACCCGCGCGCCACACCCGCACAGGTGTCCAGGGCGCTCGTCGCGGGGGCGGTTTCCGGCAAGGTGTCCGGTGAAGGACTCGGTTCGCCGGACAAACTCCTGCAAGTACCGCGGTCGTAGTGCGGGAGTGACGGCTCCGGCCCCGTTCGCCCAGGACGGGGCCGGATCTTTCGTGGAGATCTGCGCGTAAGTAGTTAGCAACCTGCCGGATTGCTAACCCGAATAGGGTGGGAAGGCTCCACCGGTACACCCCCAGACGCAGCACGGGATCTCCTTCGCAGGACCCACCTCCCCACATCCATCCGCCCACACCCACGTTGACGCGGACAGGAGCGGTCATGCCCGCCACGCACCACTCGTCACCACCCCCGACATCCGGCACGGCCACGCCCCCCGTGCGCCCCGCCGGCACGGCACCACCCGCCCCGGAGCCACCCTCCGCGGTCGGCACGTCCCCCGGCATCGGACGCATCCCCGTCCTCGATGTCCGGCCGGTCGTCCAGCACGGCCACCGGGCCGCCAAAGCGGTCACCGGTGAGACGTTCGAGGTCTCGGCCACCGTCTTCCGCGAGGGCCACGACGCGGTCGCCGCCAACGTCGTCCTGTACGACCCGGACGGCCGCCCCGGCCCCTGGACCCCGATGCGGGAGCTCGCCCCGGGCACCGACCGCTGGGGCGCCACCGTCACGCCCGACGCACCGGGCCACTGGTCGTACGTCGTGGAGGCCTGGAGCGATCCGGTCTCCACCTGGCGCCACCACGCGGGGATCAAGATCCCGGCCGGGATGGACACGGACCTGGTCCTGGAGGAGGGCGCGCGGCTGTACGAGCGCGCCATCGCCGGTGTGCCGAAGGGCAAGGGCCTGCGGCCCGTCCTGCGCACCGCGGTCACCGCCCTCCGCGACGAGACCCGCCCGGCCGCGGCCCGGCTCGCCGCCGCGCTGACACCGGAGGTGGACGAGGTCCTCGCCCGGTATCCGCTGCGGGAACTGGTCACGGTCTCCGAGCCGCGCGCGTTGCTGGTGGAGCGGGAGCGGGCGTTGTACGGCGCCTGGTACGAGTTCTTCCCGCGCTCCGAGGGCACGGCGGCCGAGCCGCACGGCACGTTCCGTACGGCGGCGAAACGGCTCGCGGGTATCGCCGCTATGGGCTTCGACGTCGTCTACCTCCCGCCGATCCACCCGATCGGGACGACCTTCCGCAAGGGTCCGAACAACACGCTGTCCGCCGGGCCCGAGGACGTCGGTGTCCCGTGGGCGATCGGCTCCCCGGAGGGCGGGCACGACGCGATCCACCCCCGGCTCGGGACGCTGGAGGACTTCGACG
>NZ_JBSFKO010000003.1:342357-423965 GCF_053598575.1 Streptomyces sp. NPDC001100 | reverse complement strand
GTGCTCGGCGCTGCGCGCCTCCGCGCGCTGGGGCTCTCGACACCGGCGCGCCCCTGCGGCTCCCTCTCGGCCGGCGCGTGGGGACAGTGGGAGTTGGTGGGCCCTCAACGGAGTTGGTGGGAGAGAGGCTCGCCTCGTGCCCAGCGGCCGACCTCTTCTGCTGCTATTCGTGCCGCCTTCTCGGCTACGGCGCGGGAGGCGCCGCCCAGGTGTGGGGTGAGGACCAGTCGGTCGGTGAGGCCGAACAGGCTTGATGCGGCGGGCAATGGCTCGTGGGTGTAGGTGTCCAGCGCTGCTGCCGACAGCCGGCCGCTCTCCAGGGCCTCGCACAGGGCCTCCTCGTCCAGGAGAGGGCCCCGGGCCACGTTCACCACGACCGCGCCGGGGCGCAGCAGCGCGAGCTCGCGGGCGCCGATCAGGCCGCGGGTCTCGGGGGTCAGGCGGGCGTGCAGGGTGATGACCTGGGAGCGGCGCAGGAGTTCGTCCAGCGTCGCGACGCGCAGTCCGTGGATCTCGCCGTGCACATAAGGGTCGTACACCATCACGCGGGCGCCGAAGGCGCAGAGGGCGCGGGCGACCCGGCTGCCGACGGCGCCGTAGCCGACGAGGCCGACCGGCAGATCCTCCAGCTCCAGCCCGCTGTGCTCGTAGGTGTAGTAGGTGGCTCCCTGTTCCCAACTCCCTTGCCCGGCAAGGAGTTCGTGGGCCTGTGGGATGCGGCGGAGCGCGGCCAGCATCATGCCCACGGTGAACTCGGCGGTCGCGGCGGCGTTGCGGCCGGGTGCGAAGCACACCCGTACGTCGTGGGTCTTCGCCGCGTCCAGGTTGACGTTGACCGGTCCGCCCCGGCACACCACGACCAGCCGGAGATCGGGGCAGGCCGCGAGGACGCGTTCGGTGACCGGCCCCATCTGGGTGATCAGGACCTGGGCTCCGCCGGCGCCCCGCAGGGCCTGGATCAGTTCGTCCTCGGCGTCGCTCGCCTCCACCACCTCGGCGACGGGGCCGAAGGGTTCAAGTGGCCAGCCGAGCTTCAACTCGCTTACGGCAAAAGGGTGTTCGCGCAGTTCCTCGGCGATCGCTGACGTGATCAGCGACGGCAGGACGAAATGGTCACCGGCGGCGACGACACGCAGAGTCTCGGTCATCGTGGGGCTCCCTCCCTCTTTGCCACGATGAACGGGGAATGCCGAATGCGTAACCCCTGTGGGAGGTCCGGATGATGTTCGACGGTGACGGCGGGGCGTGGCTGGGCATCGACCTGGGGACGCAGAGCGTCCGCGCGCTGCTGGTCACCGGCGACGGGCGGGTCCTCGGTGCCGGCACCGCCCCGCTGGCCGGACGCCGGGACGGGGTGCGGCACGAGCAGGATCCGGGGGAGTGGTGGGAGGCGGTGTGTGTCGCGTCCAGGGCCGCCTTGGCGGGGCGGGAGGCGGGAGGCGTACGGCTCGGCGGGCTCGCGGTGTGCGGTACCTCCGGGACCGTGCTGCTGACGGACGGCGCGGGGCGCCCGCTGACACCGGGGGTGATGTACGACGACGGACGTGCGGTCGCGGAGGCGGCGCGGGTCGGGATGCAGACGAGTTGGGCGCTGCCCAAGGCGTTGTGGCTGTTGGAGGAGTGTGGGGGTGGGCTGGTCGCCCATCAGCCCGATGTGATCACCGCTCGGTTGACGGGCCGCGGGACGGTTCCGACCGACTCCAGTCATGCCCTCAAGACGGGCTACGACGTGGAGCGCGAGGAATGGCCGCCTCAACTGGCCCACTTGGGGGACGTGTTGCCGGAGGTCGTACGGCCGGGTACGCGGCTGGGGGAGGTCTGCCGGGTCGCCGCCGACGCGACCGGTATTCCCGTCGGTACGCCGGTCGTCGCCGGGATGACGGACGGCTGCGCGGCCCAGATCGCCTCGGGGGCGCTGTCCGAAGGCTCCTGGAACTCGGTGCTCGGTACCACCCTGGTCCTCAAGGGGGCGTCCGCGAGGCCCGTCCGGGACAGCGCCGGGGTGGTCTACAACCACCGTGCGCCGGACGGGAGTTGGCTGCCGGGCGGGGCGTCGAGCGTGGGAGCGGGCGCGCTGCCGGCGGGGGCGGGGGTGGATCCGGTGGAGATGGACAGACTGGCGGCCGGGTACGAACCGTCGGGCGTCGTCACATATCCGTTGGTCTCACCCGGCGAACGGTTCCCCTTTCTCGCCCCGGACGCCACCGCCTTCGTCGTCGGCACCCCGGCCTCCGAGGCGGACCGCTGGGCGGCGGTGCTCCAGGGCGTGGCGTTCACCGAGCGGCTGTGCCTCGACTATCTGCACCACCTCGGCGCCCCGATAGACGGACCGCTCACCTTCACGGGCGGCGCGGCCCGCAGCGCGTACTGGAACCAGCTCCGCGCCGACATCCTCGGCCGCCCGGCCCGAGTGCCGGAACAGATCGAACCGGCCCTCGGGATGGCTGTGTTGGCGGCAGACAGCGGAGTGGGCGGGTCGCGGGCGGCCGCCGGCCTGGCGGATACGGCCGACCGTATGGTCCGCATCCGTACGGTGCTCGAACCCCGTCCGTCTCGTACGGCCCGCTTCATGGAGCCGTACGCTCGGCTGGTGGACGAACTGGAGAACCGGGGCTGGCTGCCGACCCCGATCGCGACCCACACCCGCACCCGTCTGAACCAGGAAACCCCCGACTCATGAGCACCACTCTCCTGTTGGCCCGTCACGGCCAGACCGTCTGGCACGCCGAGAACCGCTACGCCGGCATCAGCGACGTCGCCCTGACAGAGGCGGGGGTCGCTCAGGCCGAAGACCTCGGCCGGTGGGCCGCCGCGCATCCGGTCGACGCGATCTGGACGTCCCCGCTGTCCCGGGCCGTCCGCACGGCGGCCCCCGCCGCCCGCGCCCTGCACCTCACTCCCCACACCGAACCCGGCCTGCGCGAATGCGACTTCGGAGTGGTGGAGGGCCGTACGCTCGCGGAGTTCGCGGCACAGGACCCCGGCGCGGCGGAGGCCTTCCGGGCGGATCCGGTGGCGCATCCGTTCCCGGAGTCCGAGGATCCGACGGCCGCCGCGGCGCGCGGGCTGGCCGCGCTGCGGCGCATCGCCGCCGCACACTCCGGCGGTCGGGTCCTGGTCGTCGCCCACAACACCCTGCTGCGGCTGGTGCTGTGCCGGGCGCTGTCGATTCCACTGGGTGAGTACCGGCGGGTGTTCCCGCGGCTGCGGAACGTGGCGGTGAGTGAACTTCGGGTGGGGGACGGGGAGTTCGCTCTGCTGTCGCTCAATGTGCCGTGTGGTGGGGACGACTGAAGACGGCGGCCCCCGCGAGTCACGTCCTCGCGGGGGCCGCCCTCTCATCCGCCTGCCCGCGTGAAAGGTGAGAAGACGATCACGAGGCAGGACGTCTCATGGAGGTCATACGGGCAGGACCGTCTGCCGGGACCTCGCCGCCTCGTAACGCCTGGCCACGTCCTGCCAGTTGACGACCGCCCACATGGCGTCGATGAAGTCGACCTTCTGGTTCTTGTACTGGAGGTAGAAGGCGTGCTCCCACGCGTCGAAGGCGAGGAGCGGGGTGGAGCCCTGGCCGACGTTGCCCTGGTGGTCGTAGACCTGCTCGACGATCAATCGGCCGCTCAGGGGCTCATGGGCCAGCACGCCCCAGCCTGAACCCTGCGTGGTCGCCGCGGCCTTGGTGAGCTGGGCCCTGAAACCGGCGAAGGAGCCGAAGGATTCGGTGATCGCGTCCGCCAACTCGCCTACGCCGTCCGCCTCCAGGGGCTCACCGCCGCCGTCGCCGGTCATGTTCTGCCAGTAGATGCTGTGCAGGATGTGGCCGGAGAGGTGGAAGGCCAGGTTCTTCTCCAGCCCGTTGACCGAAGCCCACTGCTCCTTGTCGCGTGCCTCCGCCAGCTGCTCCAGCGTGTCGTTGGCTCCCTTGACGTAGGCCGCATGGTGCTTGTCGTGGTGCAGCTCGATGATCTCGGGGCTGATCACGGGGGCGAGCGCGGAGTAGTCGTAGGGCAGGTCGGGCAGCGTGTAGACGGGCATGACGGATCGATCCCCTCCGGACCTCTGGGACTCTTATTGCAACTCAATTGCAGGTGCAGGTTAGCAACAAGAAGCCCCCGCGGGGGGACCGCGGGGGCGTTTCGGGGACGGGATCGGATTCGGGGACGGTTCGGGTGTGTGGTTACTCCGCCACCGAGGTGTAGTGCGACGCGTCGCCCTCGATCGAGTAGCTCTCCTTGCCCTCGATGCCGACCGGGACGTCACCCGCGACGGTCACGCGGTTGAGGCGGCGGGGCTGGTCGTCGTAGTTGTCGATGGCGTAGTGCTGGGTGATGCGGTTGTCGAACAGGACGAGCTGGTTCGGGGACCAGCGGTGGCGGAGGATGTTCTCGGGGCGGGTGACGTATGCCTGGAGGATGTCGAGGAGCTTGCGCGATTCGCCGGTCGACAGGCCTACGATGCGTTGCGCGAAACCGCCTATGAACAGGCCGCGTTCGCCGGTCAGCGGGTGGACCCGGACGACCGGGTGGACCGTGCGGAACTTGATGGACGTGAACTGGGCGCGCTGGGCGGCCTTTTCGTCGTCGATCTCCTCGTCCGGTACGGCGTAGTCGTAGTCGTTGGTGTGCTCCGCCCACAGGGTGTCGGCGAGCGCACGGAGGGGTTCGGGCAGGTCGCGGTAGGCCGCCGCCGAACTGGCGATCAGGGTCTCGCCGCCGTACGGCGGGACCGTGATGGAGCGCAGGGTGCTGGCCTGGGGCGGGTTGAGGACGAAGGTGACGTCCGTGTGCCAGTGGTTGGCCCGGCCGCGCTCGCTGTCGACGGGGAGTACGTTCGGGGCGCCGTCGACCGCCGGCACGGTGGGGTGCGCGGTGGTGAGGTCGCCGAAGTGGCGGGCGAAGGCCTCCTGGCCCTCGTCGTCGAGGTGGACGTCGTCGAAGACCAGCGCCTTGTGGACGTTGAGGGCCTCGCGGATCGCCGTGACCTGTTCGGCGTCCAGCGGCTTGTTGATGTCGAACCCGGAGACGCGGGCGCCGATGTGCGCGGTGACCTTCCGGATCTCGATGGACATGGTGAAGTCCCTTCAGGCAAAGGCGGGTTGGGTGTACTGGTTGGCCGGTCGGGGGAGGCCGTAGCGCTCCCGGAGGGTGGTGCGCGGGCCGTACTCGGTGCGGAGCAGGCCGCGGGAGCGGAGGAGCGGGACGACGTGGTCGACGAAGGCGTCGAGGCCGGAGGGCAGGACCGCCGGCATGATGTTGAAGCCGTCGGCGGCGCCCTGCGTGAACCAGGTCTCGATCGCGTCGGCGACCTGTTCGGGTGTGCCCGCGAAGGTGAGGTGCCCGCGTCCGCCGCCGAGCCGGCCGATCAGCTGCCGTACGGTCAGCCGGTCGCGGCGGGCGAGTTCGACGACGAGGGTGTAGCGGCTCTTCGCGCCCTCGATGGCGTCCTCGGGCGGCAGGTCGGCGGGGAGC
Source organism: Streptomyces sp. NPDC001100 (assembly GCF_053598575.1). Classification (NCBI taxonomy): domain Bacteria; kingdom Bacillati; phylum Actinomycetota; class Actinomycetes; order Kitasatosporales; family Streptomycetaceae; genus Streptomyces; species Streptomyces sp. NPDC001100. The sequence goes on along the minus strand of NZ_JBSFKO010000003.1, from coordinate 418,497 downwards.
TGGGCGTCCAACTCCAGGGTGCCGGGCGGTAGTTGGAGCAGGTGCTCCAGGCGGTCCACTCCGTGCGTGTACACGATGTGGTCCTCCAGGAGGCGTTCGTTGGCTCGCGCCTCGGCTTCGGTGCTGCCCAGCACCGGGACGATTCCGGGCAGCACCTTGATGTGCTCCGGGTCCCGGCCGGCCGCCGCCGTACGGGACTTGAGGTCCGCGTAGAACGCCTGCGCGTCGGCGAGGGTCTGCTGCGCGGTGAACACCGCCTCCGCGTAGCGGGCCGCGAACGTCTTGCCGTCCTCGCTCGAACCCGCCTGCACGAGCAGGGGGTAACCCTGGGGCGAGCGGGGGACGTTGAGGGCGCCCTCGACGCTGAAGTACGTCCCCTGGTGGCGCGGTGGGTGGATCTTCGCGTCGTCGCCCCACACCCCGGCCGCCTTGTCGGCGACGATGGCGTCGTCCTCCCAGCTGTCCCAGAGCTTCAGCGCCACATCGAGGAACTCGGCGGCCCGTGCGTACCGTTCGGCGTGCGCGGGCTCGTGGTCGAGTCCGAAGTTGCGGGCCGCCTCGGCACCGGCCGTGGTGACGATGTTCCAGCCGGCCCGGCCGCCGCTGATGATGTCGAGGGACGCGAACTTGCGGGCCAGGTTGTAGGGGGAGTTGTAGGACGTGGACGCGGTGGCGATCAGGCCTATGTGCTCGGTCGCTGTCGCGAGTGCGGTGAGAAGGGTGAGGGGTTCCAGGGCGCCCGCGGGCCGTTGGGCGAGATTGCTCCACAACTGCGGCCCGTCTGCCAGGAAGAGCGAGTCGAAGGTGCCGCGTTCGGCGATCCGGGCGAGGTGGACGTAGTGGTCCAGCTCGACGTGGGCGTAGGGGTTGCTCTCGGGGAGGCGCCAAGAAGCCTCGTGGTGGCCGGTGTTCATGAGGAAGGCGTTGAGGTGGAGGCGGCGGGGCATGCCAGGTCCTTTGGGTGGGTGTTCCGGTGCGTGAATCAGCGCGGCGGGCGACTTCTCGACACGGGCCGCAAAAATCAGCGCGGCGGGTGACTTCTGGACACGGGCCGCAAAGATCGGCTCGTCCGGCGACTTTTCGACACAGGTCGCCAAAATCCAGCCCGTCCGGCGTTTGAGGACGAGGCCCCTTCAGGGCCGATGGGGGTCTGGGGGCGCAGCCCCCGGGCGGCACGAGCAGCGGACGGTCACTGCGCAGCGGACGGTCACTGCGCAACCGACGGTCACCGCGAGTCCGACGTCACACCGAGCGCCGGCAGCAACCGCTCCCGGTACTCCACCCGCGGCACCTCGGGGTCGATCGCCAGGTCCAGCCCGATCCGCCCCTCCTCCAGCACCAGCACCCGATCCGCGAGCACGATCGCCTCGTCCACGTCATGCGTGACCAGCAGCACCGAGGGACGGTGCCGCTCCCACAGCTCGCGCAGCAACACATGCATCCGGATGCGCGTCAGGGCATCCAGCGCCCCGAACGGCTCGTCGGCCAGTAGGAGTTCAGGCTCGCGCACAAGCGACCGGGCCAGCGCCGCCCGCTGCGCCTCGCCGCCGGACAGCTCGTTGGGCCAGGCGCGCTCACGACCGGCGAGCCCCACTTCGGCGAGGGCCTCGCGACCTTTCGCCGCGGCCTCCCTGCCCTCCGTTCCCAGCAGGACATTGTCGAGAACCCGCCGCCACGGCAGCAGCCGCGAGTCCTGGAACACCACCGACACGCGTTCAGGCGCGCTGAGTTCACCACTCCCGACCACCTCGTGATCGAGCCCCGCGATGGCCCGCAGCAGCGTGCTCTTGCCGGACCCGCTGTGTCCGAGCAGCGCGGTGAACTGTCCCGCGGGCAGGTCGAGGTCGATGTCGTCGAGGACCGTACGACCGTCGAACGACCTGGTGAGACCCCGGATCTGGACCGTCGGCGCGGTGGTCAGCTGCTGAGTGTGCGGCGCCATGACAGCACCCTCCGTTCGACGAGACGGACCGTGCTGTCGGAGACCAGGCCGAACACGCCGTAGATCAGCAGGCCGACCAGGATGACGTCCGACTGGCCGTAGTTCTGGGCCTGGAACATCATGTAGCCGAGGCCGCTGGTGGCGTTGATCTGCTCCAGGACCACCAGGCTGAGCCAGGAGCCGGTGACTCCGAGGCGCAGGCCGACGAAGAAGCCGGGCAGGGCGCCGGGGATGACGATCTGGCGGATGAACTGGAGCCTCGACAGGCCCTGGACCTCGGCGAGTTCGACATAGCGGTGGTCGATGCCGGACAGCGCGGCGTGCAGGTTGAGGTAGATCGGGATGTAGACGACGATCGCGATGATGGCGATCTTGAAGGTCTCGCCGATGCCCAGCCAGAGGATGAACAGCGGGATCAGACCGAGGGTGGGGATGGCCCGGTTGAGCTGCACGGTTCCGTCGATCAGGGCCTCGCCGACCCGGCTGAGTCCGGCGGCCAGGGCGAGGACGACACCGGCGGTGAGGCCGAGGGCGAAGCCGTAGGCGGCGCGTTCGAGGGAGGTCAGCACGTCGGTGGGCAGCGTTCCGGACGTCCACAGGCGGCCGGCCGTCCTCAGTACGGTCCAGGGTGCGGGGATCGCGGCCGGGTCCAGCTGCCCGGCGGCGGACGCGGCGGCCCACAGGGCGAAGAACAGCGCGGGACCGATGATCCGGGAGGCGGGCAGGCGTTTGCCGGGGGAGAGGCCGCGGCGCCGCCCGTGCCGCCGCACAGCCGGCTTCTCCTCGACAGCCGTCACCGGCACGGTGGTCGTCGTGGTCGTCATGGCCGTCACTTCCGGTACTCCGCCGGTACGGCCTTCGCCGCGATGGACTCGAAGCGCCGGTCGAAGAGCGAGTCCACCTTGAACTCCTTCACGAAGCCGCCCTCCGCCAGCAGATCGGCGGTCTCCTGCTCCCACTTGATGGCCTCGTCCCAACTCGGCGGGAACAAGGGCTTGTTGGCGAGCGCGGTGACCGACTGGGCCTGTGCGGGGGTCAGGTTCTGCGTCCTGACGTAGAACTCCTCGTTCCAGGTGTCCGGGTTCTCGTACTGCCAGACCTGGCCCTGCGCCCACTGCGGGATGTACGCGGCGATCGCGGCGGCCTTCGCGGAGTCGGCCAGCACGGCGGTCGGCGCCCACAGCAGGCTCAGCAGGTCCACGACGTCGGTGGTGATCGCGCGGGCGCCCTTCGCCTCGTACTGCTTGAGGTACGCCGGTGCCTGGCTGTTGGCGAGCGGGGCGATGTCGACCTGGCCCGACTGCAGGGCCGTGAGGAACTGGTTGCTGGTCAGCGGGACGAGCTTCACCTCGTCGTACTTCAGGCCCGCTTCCTTCAACGCCCGCAGCAGGACGACGCCCTGGGCCTGGCCCTGGGAGAACGCGAGCTTCTTGCCCTTGAAGTCGGCGACCGTGCGGATGTCGCTGCCGGGCTTGGTGGCGAAGAGGTAGTTGGGCTTGCGGGTGATGTCGATCGCGACGATCTTCGCGTCGAAGCCCTGGTAGTGCGCCTGGATCGGCGGGATGCCCGCGTTGTTGGCCAGGTCCAGGGACTTGGCGCGGAACGCGTTGATGACATCGGGACCGGCCCCGATGTTCACCCAACTCGACACGGTGAACGGCAACTTGGGCAACTTGGCGAGTTTGAACTGGAGTTGCTGGGTGTTGAGGTACGAGGAGATCTTCAGGCTGGTGCCGGACGGCACCTTCTCGGCGAGCGGGGCGGACAGACCTGCCCCCGACTTCGAGGCCGCGGCGCTGCTCGTGGCGCAGCCACTGAGGCCGGCGATGCCCGCGGCGGCACCGAGCACGGAGGTGAGGAAGAGCCGCCGGTCGAGGCCGGGCGCACGGGAATTGGGCATGGGAGTACTCCCTGATCAAAAGTAACGGAAACGCGGGAATGCGCGCGGGATTCACGGCAGAGGAATGCCGGGGAAGGAAATGCAGGCAGGATGAGACCGGCGCCAGGGGCGCGTCAACGGGTCAGCAACAAGAAGTGCGACAACTCATCTGCAGGCTCATGAACAGGATGTTCCCGGTCATGAGCGCCTCCTGTCAACATTCCGAGTTTCTGAATTAAATAGTCGCCTGTGAAACGCTCAAAGGGTCCCGGAACAGCACGTCCAGCATCACCGAACCGCCCGCCACGGCCAGCACGGAATCCGGGAAACTCGTCGGCGCGACCGCCGACGCCCGCGCGTCGCCGACCTCCTCGCGCAGTGCGCGCAGGCAGTCCTCCCGGTGGATGACACCGAGTTCGGTGACGACCACCGTCTCCGGGTTCAGGATGTCGAGCAGCAGCCCGGCCGCCCGCCCGGTCATCCGCGCCCGCTGCGTCAACAGCCGTACGGCGAGGGGGTTTCCGCGTTCGGCCGCGGCCACGACATGGGTCGGGTTCACCCCGTCGACGATCCCCGCCTCCCGGGCCTTCCGGCACAACGTCCGTTCGCTCAGCTCCACTTGGAGGCAGCCGACCCGGCCGCAGTCGCACGGCTCGGTGCCGCCGCGCAGCGGCAGATGCGCGATCGCCCCGGCCTGCGAACGAGGACCGTGGTGCACCTCGTCGTTGGTGGCGAAGGCCGCGTCGACCACATTGCCGACGAAGAGATGCAGCACGCTGCGGCTGCCCCGGGCCCGCCCGAAGAGGCGCTCCCCGTTCACCAACGCCCTTGCGTGGCCGTCCACATGGACCGGGAGACCGGTGCGGGTGCCGAGGATCTCGCGCACGGGCACGTCCCGCCAGCCGAGCAGGGGGTGGTCGACGATGGTCCCGGAGTCGCGGTCCACCCAGCCGCCGGCGGCCACGCCGACGCCGAGCGGAATGGCACCGGACGCGTCCGCGAGCAGGGCGTCCAGCCCTTCGGCCGCCCGTGCCAGCACGCGCGAGGGGTCGGTGGTGTCGTGCCCGATGCGCCGCTCGGCCAGTACCCGGCCCCGCAGATCGAGCAGCGCGACGGTCGTATAGGGCACGGCCACATGGACTCCGCCCACGATGAACCGCGAGTCGTCCAGGTCGACGGGCACATGGGGCCGGCCCACACCCCCCGACCGTTCGGGCGTGGCCGACTCCTGGATCAGGCCGAGTCCGGCGAAGCGGGCGCAGTAGTCGGTCACCGACGCGGGGGACAGCCCGGTCAGCCGCGCGATGGTGGAGCGGGCCACCGGCCCGTGCTCCAGCACGGACCGCAGGATGACACTCGCGTTGGTGCGCCGCCGTTCGCTGTCGGCGGCGCGGGGGACGGGGGAGCGTAGAAGAGGTGCCGCGTTACGGGGCATGGGGATCTTCCTCGGGAACGGGTCCGACAGTGCGCCGTCGTCTTGCGTGTCTCACAGGTGAGACACGTCGAGGCGCACCGGATCCGCTCCGCCCGCCTCAGGGGCGGTAACAGGTCGCCGCGGCCTGGCGTCGCAGGTCGACATAGCGACGCGACGCGAAGTTCCGGGCCTGGGCAACCATGCGGTCGAAGCTAGCAAAACGGTGCACCGCTGCCCAGACGGTGACCGGTGTGCGAGACGGCACGGGGTCCGCGTGACCGGCATCACCCCCGAGCGTGTGTAACGGGCATCCTTTGTGCGGAGCCCACCAAGTCCGCGCCGAAGCCTTTGTCGAGCGCTGACGGTGATCGGCCGAAGGGCCCTGGGATAGCGTCACTGAGTCCCCCTGTACCCCCGTCAACCTGCGGAGTTCCCCTTGAGTACCGCCGTCGCCACCGCCCGCCCCGGACAGGTCCTCGCCGACCTGCTGCCCGCCTCCCGCGTCCGGGACATCGCCCTCGTGCTCGGCGGCGCCGCGCTCACCGGCCTCGCCGCCCAGCTCTCCGTGCCCGTGCCGGGCTCCCCGGTCCCGGTCACCGGCCAGACCTTCGCCGCGCTCCTCGTCGGCACCTCCCTCGGCGCCGGCCGCGGCTTCCTCTCGCTCGCGCTGTACGCGCTGCTCGGCCTGGCCGGCGTGCCGTGGTTCGCCGGCGGCACCCACGGGAGCGGCGCCTCCTTCGGCTACATCGTCGGCATGCTGCTCGCCTCCGCCGCCGTCGGCGCCCTGGCCCGCCGCGGCGTCGACCGCTCGGTGCTGCGCATGGCGGGCACGATGATCCTCGGCGAGGCGATCATCTACGCCGTCGGCGTCCCGTACCTCGCGGTCAGCCTCGGCCTCTCGACGAGCGCCGCGATCGCCGCAGGCCTCACCCCCTTCCTCCTCGGCGACGCACTGAAGGCGGCCCTGGCGATGGGCGCGACCCCGGCCGCGTGGAAGTTCGTCAACAAGCAGCGGTAGGGCCGTAGTTCCTGCGGAAGAGGTTCGCCGGGTCGTACTCCGACTTCAGCTCGGCGAGCCTCTTCCGTGATTCCGCGTCGTACAACCCCTCGGTCCGATCCCCGGCCCCGAACGCGAAGTTGAGCGCCCGGCCCAGCGTCACGGGCGCGAGCAGCGCGAAGGCCGGGTCGAGCCGGGCGCGGGCGGTCGCGCGGTCACCGACCGCCAACAGCCGTACCAGGAAACGCCCTTCGCGGTACGGCACAGAGTTCGGCGCGGGCTTCGCGAGGGCCCCGCCGAGATGATTGACCTGGACGACACACATACCGGGCGCGTCCGGCCCGACGAGGGCCAGCACCTCGCCCGCCCGCGCGACATCCAGCTCGCTCAGCACCGCGCTGTCGCCGTAGTACGCGTGCGGCTCGGGCGGATCACTGTGGATCGTGTGGCTCTCGGCGTACGGCATCTCCCGCAACGAGTCCGCGAGCAGCGGCCCCGACTTCCTTAGCGGCGCGACGACTTGATCGCCGTCGGCGCCCGTGTAAGCGATCCGCACGGAGAGGACGTACCGGCCGCGCAGATGCGGCGGCAGCGCCGGGACGTCCGGGTACGGTACGGCGGCGAAGGACGAGGTCAGCCCGTCCGGCACGGTTCGCGTCCACTCCTCGTACGCCCGCAGCAGGCCCGCCGGATCCACCTCCCGCCCGTCGAAGGCGAGCGAACCGCCGTACAGCGTCCGCACCGGGACGAGGCCGATCTCCAACTCCGTGACGACACCGAAGGAGTGGCCCGCGCCGAGCAGCGCCCAGTACAGGCCGGGCTCCGACTCCCTTGTCACCCGCCGGAGTCGTCCGTCGGCGGTGACGACGTCGAGCGAGCGCACGTGGTCGGCCGCATACCCGAACTCCCTTGCCAGGATGCCGAGTCCACCGCTCAGCGTGTACGACACGGCGCCCACGCCCGGCGACGACCCGTTCAGCGGGGCCAGCCCGTACGGCTCCGCAGCCGCGACCACCTGCCCCCACCGCACGCCCGCCTGGACCCGGACGGTGCGCGCCTCCGGATCGATCCGCACCCCGTCCATCCGCCGCGTGGTGATCAGCACCCCGCCCTCCGAGCCACCCGGCAGCCCGTGCCCGGTGGCCTGCACCCCGACCGGCAGTCCCGCGCCGGCCGCGTACCGTACGGCGGCGATCACGTCGTCGGCCGAGGCCGCGCCGAAGACCACGGCCGGGCGCTGGGCGAACCCGGTCTGGAAACCGGCGAGTTCGTCCTCGTAGCCGGGGTCGGTGGGGCGGAGGGTGAGGGGCTGCGTGTGCTGGCTCATACGGTCATGCTGGCTCCATAACCTGACATGCGCCGTCAGGCTTTCCGAGGGATGCCAACAAGGAGGGCCGGGTGCTCCCGCGCCCCGGCCCTCCCCTGTCCGCGCTCCGCTCAGCCCCGTTGCGCCTGCCGCCTCGGCGGTCGCTGGGACCAGTACAGGCCCGCCGCGCCCGCCGCGATCAGTGCCGCACCGGCCGCGCCCAGCGGGAGTACGTCACTGCCGACGCCGGTCTTCGGCAGGGTGTCGCCACCCGGTGCCACAGGCTTGTTGTCGGTGCCGAGCAGCAACGGGGTGGCCGGGGCGTTCGGAGACGGGTTCGTCGTACCGAACGGGACCGGGCCCTGCTGCCAGAACGTCTTCTTGCCGTCGGCGGACATCACCGGCAGACAGATCTTCCCGGCCTTGCTCAGGTCGTACGTCGCGTCGACGGCGTACGACTTCGACTTCCCCGCGGCGAGCGTGCCGACGGAGCACTTGAATCCGCTGTTCGAACCGGGCGGCAGATCCTTTTCGGCGATCGCCGAACAACCCTGCACGCCCTTGACCTTGAGGCCGTCGAAACCGACGACCAGGAGATTGAGCTCGCCGCTCTCCTTGGTCCCCTCGTTCTTCACCGTGGCGGTGATCGCCGTCTTTTTCGAACTGTTGTCGACAGAAATCCTCTCCGGCAGGAGCGTGGTCAGTTTCACCCCCGCCGGTGCCGCGTCCATCGCCTTTCCGCCTTTGCTGCTTCCCGGCCCCTGGTCGTCCGCCGAGGCGGCGAAGGAAAGGATCATCACCGCCGAGAAAGATGCCGTGAGCAGCGATCCTGTGATGGCCGTCGCGATGGTCGTCGCGCGACGAGAACTCATGTTCGTCCCCCTTGCGTTCCCCTGTATCCCCCTGGACTGCGCCTGAATTCGCAGTACTTGAAGAGGTACCACAAGATTTCTCCGCACTATGCTGGTACGGCATGAAGTGTGACCATTGTGGGGGTGCAGCGGATTGCCGGGGAATACGGGGAACTTGAGGGACGGCGGAACTCCGGGGCTATTGGTGACCGGGCGCTATCGACTGGTCGAAAGCATCGGCCAGGGGGGAATGGGGCGGGTGTGGCGGGCCGCCGACGAAATGCTCCACCGGCAGGTGGCGGTCAAGGAGATGCGCATCGACGGCCTCGACCCGGAGGACACCCGTACCCGCCGCGAGCGCACCCTGCGCGAGGCCAGGGCCACGGCCCGGATCGACCATCCCAACGTCGTGCGGGTCTACGACGTCGTGGACGAGGGCGAACGCCTGTGGATCGTCATGGAGTTGGTGGCCGGCCGCTCGCTGGAGCGGATCATGGCGGAGGACGGTCCGGTCGGCCCGCGCGAGGCCGCCCGCATCGGGCTGGGGCTGGTGGCGGCCCTGCGTCAGGTGCACGCGGGAGGCGTCCTGCACCGGGACATCAAACCCGGCAACGTACTCGTCGAGAGCCGTGCGCAGCGCGTCGTGCTCACCGACTTCGGTATCGCCGCGATCCAGGACGCCAAGGCGCTCACCATGGTCGGCATGCTCGTCGGCTCGCCCGACTACATGGCACCCGAGCGGATCTCCGGCCGCCCGCAGGGACCGCCCTCGGACATCTGGTCCCTCGGCGCGACCCTCTGCGCGGCCCTCGCCGGCCGCTCGCCGTTCTCCCGCGACACCACCCTGGCGACCCTGCACGCGGTGCTCTACGAGGAGCCCGAACTCCCGCCCGCCGCAGGCCCGTTGCGGGAGGTACTGGCCGCGCTCCTGGAGAAGGAGCCGTCGGTCCGGCCAGGTCTTGAGGAGGTGGAGGAGGCGCTGAGCCCGGTCGCGTTTCCGACGGAGGCCGAGAAACTCGGGTCAGTGGAAACGCGGTGGGTGGAGGAGCCCGAGAGGCCGGTGGAGCCCGAGGTCCATCAGGACTCGCCCACTCCGGTCTTCCTGGAACCGTCGGTGGTCAGGGCGGCACGGGATCCCCGGGTGCACGCCCCCACCCCCGACCCCACCCTCGAACCCGCCCTCGAACTCCGCCCCGATCCCGCCCCGCCCGTCGAGGACCCGATACCGACCCAGCGTCCGGCGGTGGCCGGTGTCTCCCTCGCGCGCCCCGGGCGCCCGGCGCCACCGCACCCCGCCCGCAGCCCCCGCCCGGACCTGGGCCCCCACCCCGCCCGTCTGCCCGGCCCCGCGCAACCGTCCCCCACCCCATCCCGCCCCCACCGCCGTATCGGACTGGTCGCGGCGGCGGCCGTAGCCGTAGTGGTCGCGGTGGTCGCGGCGATCCTCGTGAACGGGAACGGCTCGTCCGACGGCACGGCCACGGGCTCGGCGTCGACGGCATCGACGGCGTCGAAGGCGCCGACCACCGCATCGTCGGCACCGTCCGTTTCCCCGTCCCCCTCTCCCACGGTCGAGGGCACCTCCCGCCCCCCGAGCCTGCCCCCGGGCACACACCAGGAGGCGGGCGGGTTCGCGTGGGCGACGCCCGCAGGCTGGCGGCGGGACCTGAAGACGGGGGCCGAGGTCCACTACACGTCCCCGGACGGCGGCCAGGAACTCGTGGGAAAGTCCTCCCTCGCCCGCGGCGATCTGATGCGGACGTGGGAGGACTCGGAGCGGAACGCCCACCAGGGGCAGGACTACCGGAAGATCCGGCTCGTCAGCACGACGTTCCGCGGCTACCCGGCGGTGGTCTGGGAGTACACGTTCACCCTCAAGGGCACCCCCTGGCACGCCCGGCTGCTCGGCTTCGACGCGGACGGGAAGTCGTACCAGATCAACACCTGGTACCGGCCGGACATGGAGACCCAGGCCCTGAAGACCTACGACAGGGTCAAGAACAGCTTCGTCGTGCTGTGAACTCCCTTATCCCACGGACACCTTGTCCGTGTCCGTGTCGGCCACCGCGGCCACCTGCCCGCCCCGCACCCGCTCCTTGACCAGCGAGACCGCCACCACGGCCAGCGCGACCAGCAGCGACAGCAGGACGGTCGTACGGCCGCTGCTCTCGCCCTTGGTGTCGGTGAGCATGTAGCCGAGGACGAACACGATCAGGGCGATCGTCGCCCAGGTCAGATACGGGTACAGCCACATCCGTACGACGAGCTTCTCCGGCGACTCGCGCTCGATGATCCGGCGCATGCGGAGCTGGGACGCGCAGATGACCAGCCACACGAACAGGGCGACCGCGCCGGAGGAGTTGACGAGGAAGAGGAACACGGTGTCCGGGAAGGCGTAGTTGAAGAAGACCGCCACGAACCCGAAGACGACCGACGCGATGATCGCCGCCATCGGGACGCCGCGGGAGGTCGTCCGGGCGAACGCGGCCGGGGCGTCGCCGCGTCCGCCGAGCGAGAAGGCCATGCGGGAGGCCGTGTAGAGGCCGGAGTTGAGGCAGGACAGTACCGACGTCAGCACGATGAAGTTCATGATCTGGCCGGCGTGCGCGATACCGAGGGAGTCGAGGGCGGCGACGTAGGAACCCTGCTCCTTGATCGACGGGTCGTTCCAGGGGAGCAGGCAGACGACGACGAGGATCGAGCCGAGGTAGAAGACGCCGATGCGCCAGATGATGCTGTTGGTCGACTTGGTGACCGCGCGCTGCGGGTCCTCGGACTCGCCGGCCGCCAGGGTCGCGATCTCGCTGCCCATGAAGGAGAAGACGACCAGCAGGACGCCGGTCAGGATCGCGCCGGGGCCGTTCGGCAGGAAGCCGCCGTGGTCGGTGAGGTTGCCGATACCGGCCTTGTCGGTGTGGGCGCCGGGCAGTACGCCGAAGACCGCCAGCGCGCCGACGACGATGAACGCGCCGATCGCCACGACCTTGATCCCGGCGAACCAGAACTCGAACTCGCCGTAGGAGCCCACCGATACGAGGTTCGTGGCGGTCAGCACCACCATCACGAGAAGGGCCCAGCCCCACTGCGGTACGGCGGGGATCCACCCTTCGAGGATCTTGGCGCCGGCGGTCGCCTCCACGGCGAGCACGACGACCCAGAAGAACCAGTACAGCCAGCCGATCGAGAAGCCGGCCCAGCGGCCGAGCGCGCGGTCGGCGTGCGCGGAGAACGAGCCGGACGTGGGGTTCGCGGCCGACATTTCACCGAGCATGCGCATCACCAGCACCACGAGCGTGCCGACGAGAGCGTAGGAGAGCAGGATGCCGGGGCCCGCGGTCGCGATGCCCGAGCTGGAGCCGACGAACAGACCGGCGCCGATGACGCCACCGATCGCGATCATCGACAGATGTCGGTTCTTGAGACCTGCCTGGAGGCCGGAACCATCAGTCTTGGGGGCAGTCATGGGGGGAGATTCCTTTGCGCCGTTGAACAAGACGGTCCAGTGAATCGGAGGCAAAGAGATTAGTGAACCTTTGATTCCTGATCGTTACTTGAGGTTTCTTTGAGGTTCTGTCGGGTGACTGTAGTGTTGCCGCCCGCTTTCTCGATCAACCCCCCGCGCTGCTGCCCCGAAACAGGCATGTCACACTCGACCCATGCGCGTGTATCTCGGCTCCGACCATGCGGGCTTCGAACTCAAGAACCACCTCGTCGAGTGGCTCAAGGAGGCGGGCCATGAGCCCGTCGACTGCGGGCCGCACATCTTCGACGCCCAGGACGACTACCCGCCCTTCTGTCTCCGCGCCGCCGAGCGCACGGCCGCCGACCCCGAGGCCCTCGGCATCGTGATCGGCGGCTCCGGCAACGGCGAGCAGATCGCGGCGAACAAGGTGAAGGGCGTACGGGCGGCCCTCGCCTGGAGCGAGGAGACCGCGTCGCTCGGCCGGCAGCACAACAACGCGAACGTCGTCGCGGTCGGCGCGCGGATGCACTCGCGGGACGAGGCGACGAAGTTCGTCGAGACGTTCGTGTCCACGCCGTTCTCCGAGGACCCGCGGCACATTCGGCGGATCGACATGCTGACGGAGTACGAGACGACGGGGAAGCTGCCGGAGATCCCGGCACACCACCCGAAGCAGTAGGCGGGTCCGGGGCGGAGCCCCGAGGCTTTTCGGGGCCCACCCGTCAAGTGACCGAGACGGGTGGGCGGGTGGGAAAGGAATTGCGGTAGTGCCAGAGGGGCACACGATTCATCGGCTTGCGCTGGACTACGGCGGTCATTTCAGCGGCCGAGCAGTGCAAGTCACCAGTCCCCAGGGCAAGTTCACAGACGCCGCCGCACTGCTCGACGGTACGGAACTCACCCGCACGGAAGCCCACGGCAAGCATCTCTTCCTGGGTTTCCGGGACGCCGACTGGATCCACATCCACCTGGGTCTGTTCGGCAAGGTCAACTTCGGCGACGCCCCCGCACCCCCGCCCACCGACACCGTCCGCCTGCGCCTCGCGAACGACACGTCGTACGTTGATCTCCGCGGCCCCACCACCTGCGCCCTGATCACGGACACCGAGAAGCGGGCGATACACGACCGCCTCGGCCCCGACCCGCTGCGCCCGCCGAACGACACCGACCCGGGCGCCGCGTACCGCCGTATCTCCCGCAGCCGTACGACGATCGCCGCACTCCTCATGGACCAGAAGGTCATCGCGGGCGTCGGCAACGTCTACCGCGCCGAGGTCCTCTTCCGGCACGGCATCGACCCGTACCGCGCGGGCAAGGACATCACCCCCGCCGAGTGGGACGCGATCTGGGCCGACCTGGTCGACCTGATGCGCGAGGGCGTCCGCAACAACCGCATCGACACCGTCCGCCCCGAACACACCCCCGAGGCGATGGGCCGCCCGCCGCGCGTGGACGACCACGGCGGCGAGGTCTACGTCTACCGCCGCGCCAACCAGCCCTGCCACATCTGCGGCGGCGAGATCCGCACCGCCGACCTCGCCGCCCGCAACCTGTTCTGGTGCCCCGACTGCCAGAGGACGTAAGGCCGTTGAGGCGGTCCTAGAACCCGTGCGGCAGCCAGGGCGCGACCGCCGATCCGAACGCCGGCGACGCCTCCGCCAGTGCGCCCGCCCGCAGCTCCCGCACCCGCCCGGCCCCCGCGAGCGACGCGAGGGAGAACCCGCCGAGGTACGCGGCCCCCAACTCCCTTACGGACAGGGCGAGATCGGCCGGCTCCTCGGTCCGCTTGCAGGACGCGCCCTTCGCGTCGCCGGTCAGCCGCCAACGCCCCTCGTTCCAGGGGCAGAAGACGTCCTCGACCTCGAACACGACGTCCACCGGCGTCTGGTAGGTCCGCGCCTCCAGCGCGGCTCCCAGGTCCACCAGCCGTACGTGCAGCGAGTCCTGCTGCCGCAGACCGCACCGGCGGATGTCCGAGACGAGATGCTGCCAGGAGTCGTCGACGGGACGGCTGCGCACCTTGAGCCTCGACGTCAGGTCGATGCCGAAGAGGAACCGCCACAGCGCCGCGTACGACGCCGGGTCCAGCGCCTCCAGATCGCGCAGCACCACCTCGCCCCTGGGGACGGAGTCGTCCCACTCGGGCTTGACGAAGTACCGCGCGTAGCCGACGACTTCACCCTCGCGCTCGGCGACCACACACTGCAGCGGTGACGTGCCCTGCCGCTCGCTCTCCGGGTCCAGCAGCGGCAGGTTCTCCCACCCGGGCCGCCGCGCCAGCATCCCCGGCCGCCCGGCCACCTGCCGCGCGTACACCGCCTCGCACTGCTCGCGTACGGCGCCGGGATCGGCGTAGCGCAGCCGTAGGTCGTCCGTGCCCGGCGGCACCGTCAGCCGCACCCGGGCGGTGTCGATATCGGCGCTCCCGCGCAGCGTGGCGATGCCGTACCCGAACCGACCGTAGATCGCGGGCTCGGAGGCGGTCAGCACGGCGAGCGGCTCGCCCCAGGACCGTACGTCGTCCAACTGCCGCCGCATCATGGACGTCAGGAGGCCGCGGCGCCGATGCGTGGCGGCCACGCTGACCATCGTGATGCCCGCCGCCGGCACGGAGGCGCCGCCGGGCACGGTGACCCGGAAGCTGAACGCGCCCGCCGTTCCCACGCACGCGTCGCCGTCCCAGATGCCGAGGGAGCGGTCGACCTCGGTGAGCCCGTCCCACAGCTCACGCTCCTCGGCCGACTCCGGAGTCCCCCCGAACGCGGTGACCAGGGCGTCGTACCAGGTGTTCCACTCGTCCCGCCGCAGCACCCGCAGCTCGGTCCGGCCGGCCCGCATGTCTCTCGCATCTGTGCCCATGGTCCATGCCTATCAGCGCATTGCGGGACGAGCCAGGGAATTTCCGCCGGGCGGCCGCACAGGTGCCTCTGGTGAAGTTCACTGTGAAGTTGAACCTCGCAGGGGGGACAAGTGGGACCTCCCGTGCCAAGCGGCTGGTCGGATGGATAGGGTCCCGAACTAATGGCAGCAGGACGAGAGCGGCGCGCGGAGGCCGACACGTTCATGGCCCGGTTGAGGAAGCTGGTTCACCGGGTCCGCACCGGCCTGCGCAGAAGTGCCGTCGACTACTTCCGCGGGGACGGCTCGGACTGGGTCGCGCTGGCCGGACTGCTGATCACGATCCCGGTGATCGCGGCCATGACCCTCGCCAACGCGGTGTGGTTCTCGCCGGCCGCGCTGGTCCTGCCGATCGTCGCGGGCGGCCTGCTGCTGCGGCCGGCGAGCCTGCTCGGTCTGTACGCGGCGGCGGCCACCGCCCTGATCGTGGAGTCGGTGAAGCTCGGCCCGTACACCGAGGGCCCGGCGCGGGTGACTCCGGGCGTGGTGCTCGTGGTGGCCGCGTGCGGCTTCTTCGGGCTGCTGATCGCCCAGTTCCGCAGCCGCGTGGGCGTGCCCTGGCGGCGCGGCGGCACCATGCTCTTCGACCTGCGTGAACGCATCCGGGTGCAGAGCAAGCTCCCGCAGCTGCCGCAGGGTTGGCACCGGGAGATGGCGCTGCGTCCGGCGGGCGGCCAGTCGTTCTCCGGGGACTTCGTGGTCGCGGCCCGCACGAACGGTGGTCGGACCATGGAGGTCGTCCTCACCGACGTCTCCGGCAAGGGCATGGACGCGGGTTCGCGTGCCCTGCTCCTGTCGGGCGCCTTCGGCGGCCTGCTCGGCTCCCTGCCCCCGCACGCCTTCCTGCCCGCCGCCAACGGCTATCTCCTCCGCCAGGACTGGGACGAGGGCTTCGCCACCTCGATCCACCTCGTCCTGGACCTCGACTCCGGCGACTACGAACTCTTCTCCGCAGGCCACCCGCCGGGCCTCCAGCTCAGCGCGGGCAGCGGCCGCTGGGAGGAGAAGGCCGCGGAAGGGCCCCTGTTGGGGGTCTACGACGGCGCCCAGTTCGACCCCGTGAAGGGCTCGCTGCGCCCCGGGGACGTGCTGATGCTCTTCACGGACGGCCTGGTCGAGACCTCCGACCGGGACATCGTCGAGGGCATCGACCGCCTCACCGGCGAGGCCGACCGCTATGTCGCCGGCGGCTTCCACGGCGCCGCCTGGCACCTCATCGAGGCGGTCGCCAAGGACGTCAACGACGACCGCGCCCTGCTCCTGGTCTGCCGGGAGGGTCCCACGGCGTCGGCCTCGGCGTCGGCACAGGGGCTGACCCGATGACCTCGCTCCTCACGGTGGCAGAGGTCGAGGCCCTCGCCCGCGCGGCGCACGAGGGCCAGACGGACAAGGCGGGCAGGCCCTACGCCGAGCACCTGAGGGCCGTGGCAGAGGGTGTGCGGGAGCGGGGCGGGGACGCCGAACAGATCGCGGCGGCCTGGCTGCACGACTCCGTGGAGGACGACGCGCTCACCGAGCGGTGGCTGGACGAGGCCGCGCTGACCCGCCGTACGAAGGACATCGTGCGAGCGCTCACCAAGCGGGCGGGGGAGACCCCGGAGACGTACGCCGGGCGCGTGCTCGCGACCCCCGGCGCGCTCCTCGTCAAGGAAGCGGACCTGGCGCACAACGCGGACCCGGCCCGCCTCGCGGTCCTCGACGAGGCGACCCGGGCCCGCCTGACCGAGAAGTACGCACGGATGCGCGCACTCCTCGGACTCGGCGTTCCCGACTAGGCGTTGACCTTCTCGCGTACGACCGGTTGCCCGAACTGCTCGCGGCCACGGGCCGGTTCGGCCGGGTCGCGACGGAACGCCCACTCCATGCGCGGCTCGACCGCGAAGCGGAACACCCGTCGTACGGGCGGGGTGCACAGCAGGGTGACGGCGGTGACCGCGAGGGCGCTCACGAGGAGCACGCCGTAGGGCCGGTGCAGCCAGGTGTGGTGGAACAGGCCCGCGTAACCGGCGCCCTTGATCAGGAAGCCGTGCAGCAGATAGCCGTACAGGGTGCCCGCGCCGAGCGCCGTGAACCATGTCCTCCGGCCCGGCACCCAGGAGTAGAAGCCGGCCGTCAGCAGCAGCGAGCAGGCGAACATCAGGAGCATCATCACCGGCCCCGCCCACCAGGGCGCGCCGAACTCCTGCGCGGAGTCGTGGTGGTAGAACCAGCCGGCGTTCATCCGCGGCACCGCCCAGTAGCCGACGGCGAGCGCACCGACGAACACCGGCACGGACAGGACCCGCACCGTGCGCCCGCGCACCCACTGGAAGTGCTCGGGCCTGAGGACCAGACCGAGCACGAAGTACGGCAGGAACTGCGCCAGCCGCTGCAGGTCGAAGTCGTCGGTCATGTCCGGGGTGCAGGAGGCGAGCATGGCGATGCCGAGCGCGAACGGCAGCGGGTGGCGGACCAGTTTCCAGATCGGGGTGGTCAGCCGCCAGATGAACAACGCGCAGAGGAACCAGGTGAGATACAGCGGGTCGAGGAGGGTGATCTTCTGGTGCGGGTCGTCGTTGGCGTACCGGCTGAAGAGCGAGTAGGCGATCTCGAAGACGACGTACGGCACCGCGACACCGGCGATGAGCCGCTTGAGGCGGTCGGGGCGGAAGTCGAAACTCCGGGAGAAGTAGCCGGAGATGATGATGAAGGCCGGCATGTGGAAGCTGTACACGACCATGTACAGGCCCTGGAGCACTCTGTTGTCGCCCTTGAGGGGTTCCCAGGAGTGCCCGACGGCGACCAGCAGGATCGCCAGGTACTTCGCGTTGTCGAAGAACGCGTCGCGCGGTTTGGGTTGTTCGTTCTGTTCGTTCTTTTTGCTCTGTTCGTTCTGGCCGGAGGGCGTGGGAGCGTGGAACATCTGAGGCACCCTAGCGTTGCCTGTGGGAATCGGTGAAACCATCGGACGCGCGTCCGAAAAGTTTCCCAGATGTCATGATTCATACCGAACAAAAGGCGCAAACAGCCATGCTGGGAACGCCTGTTCGTGTGCTGCTGCCAACTGTTCGAACGACCTGCGAACGTTTCGGTTCCGAACCTTTGCGACCAACGATGCGTCACCCGCCGCATAGGTGGGCCGGGTTGGTGGCACGATGGTTCTGGCGGGGGTGCGCGCGGTGGCGTCCCCGGGCCGGGAGAGCGGACCGACCGAGGGTGTGATCAGTTGTGGCCATTTCACTGTCTGTGGTGCTGCTGTTGGCGATCATCCTGGTGGTGTTGATCCGAGGGGGATCGATCAAGGCGGGCCCAGCCATAGTCGCCATCCTCTTCGGCTTCTTCCTCGCCTCGACCGGCATGGCCCCGTCCATCAACCGGTTCCTGAACTCGATAGCGGAGACGATCAACTCGATCAGCTTCTGACCCGTTCCCCGGGACCGAACCCCGGGAACGACTCAGGGGCAAGGGGCGGATGAGAGGCGTGCCCCTCCGGCCTGGCGCATGCGGACCGGGGCTGATCTGTCGCGGTGCTGACCCGCCGGTTCCCGGGTCGCCCGCCGGCGTTCCCCGCTACTCCCCGCCGGTCGCCGCTCGATCGGTCACGCAGAGAGACGGGG
Source organism: Streptomyces sp. NPDC001100 (assembly GCF_053598575.1). Taxonomy (NCBI): domain Bacteria; kingdom Bacillati; phylum Actinomycetota; class Actinomycetes; order Kitasatosporales; family Streptomycetaceae; genus Streptomyces; species Streptomyces sp. NPDC001100. The sequence continues at coordinate 400,151 of NZ_JBSFKO010000003.1, read as the reverse complement.
TCGGTCCTCCGGCTGGCTGCCACGCGGTCTACGGCTCACCTCGCTCGGGGACGCACAGCATGCGGTGAGCCGGCGCGACGGGTTCGCCGGTAGCGGATCGATTCCACGGACCCGTACGGCCACGATGTCCGTGAGGACGGGGGATCGGTCCGGAACCTTCGTCAAGCGCCACCTGGAGTCCACTACCTCTCGCGGTAGCTCGCCATGAGACCGAACCGTCCGCGCTCACGCACGCTGGGGCCGGTCTCCCCGCAGCGATGGCATGCCGACAGGTCACGATCCCGAATCGCCCCCATGTGTTCGAGTGTGAGCGAATCTGACCAGATCTCAGTAGGGCGCGATTTGGCCTAATTCGGCGGCGACGACGGTATGCGTAAGTGAGTGGCGATCCGAGCGTGCTGAAGGCCCCACCTGGAGAGACGGATGGGGAAGTTCCCCCTCATTCCCTCAAGCATTCCCTCAAGGCGCGGCTCCTCCCGTCCTCCGCGGGCAATCCGCGGCCGTACCCGGCCAAGGCCTCGACGAGTCTGGGGTATCCGTACGCCGGATCATCTTTGCCACGTGCACCTCGTGTTCCGCGTGAACCCATAGCCGTACGGACCCCGCGGACGATTCACATTCGATCACCCGCCCGTCGCTCGGGAGCCACAGCTTTTCGCGGAAGGTCGCGTCGCGTGCGCAGACGTAGTGCAGATCGGCCGGGAGTTCGCGCAGTCGCGTCCACCGCCGGCGAGGTTTCCACCGGAACTCACGTCCGGCCGGTACCTGGCCAAGGCTGTATCGGCGGCGTCCCTCGTCGGGCAGGTTGGCCCCGACCTGGAAGATGACTGTTTCTCCTGCGTCAGCCCGAGCAGCCGTCCGCCGCACTCGCCGTGCCGCGACGATGTTCCCGATCGTCGCGCCGACGAAGACCGAGATCCCTGTAATGACGCCCGACATCATGCGCGAAGCAAAACAGGCGGCCGCTCGACGATCAAGGGGTGAGGCGCGCCCCCTGACCTGACATCACCCACCACTTTCCCTGGAGCCCCCGCCCCCGTGCCGCTGTAGGCCAGTGAAGCCCAAGGTGTGCACAGGGGACGCGACGCGTAGAGCTGAACTGCTCGGTAGACGATCGAAGGCCCAGGAGCAGGAGATTTACTGCCTGGCCTGGGCCTTCGGTGTTTCAGAGCGGGCGACGGGAATCGAACCCGCGTAGCTAGTTTGGAAGACTAGTGCTCTACCATTGAGCTACGCCCGCATACGATGCGCCGCAGGTCAGACGACCGCGGCACAGAAGGCATCGTAGCGGGTCGGGTGCCCTCCGCGCACACCGCATTCCTCATGCCCTCTCCGGCACCCCGGCGCGCGTGAAATGCGGCGGCTCCACTGCCTGCGGCCATGTACCCTACGTGTCGCACCAGACGGGGTGTGGCGCAGCTTGGTAGCGCGTCCGCTTTGGGAGCGGAAGGCCGTGGGTTCAAATCCCGCCACCCCGACCACCTGCCGGACCTCCGGGACCGGTACCACACCAGTACCTCGCGCGATCGCCTTTTGGGGCGTCCAGCCGCTGCGGCTACTATGCAAGCTGCGCGCCCGTGTGTCTCTCACACTCTGAAGTCCTCCGGGCGACCAGAAACCGCCGGACCTGTCTGGGTCCGCAAACCAAGAAGTCAGCCCCCAAGGAGACCGAACCGTGAAGAGCGCCGTGGAGACCCTGAACCCGACCCGGGTTCGGCTCAGCATCGAGGTGCCCTTCGAGGAGCTCAAGGACAGCCTCGACGCGGCGTACAAGAAGATCAACCAGCAGGTCACGGTGAAGGGCTTCCGGAAGGGCAAGATCCCGGCGCGCGTCATCGACCAGCGGTTCGGCCGCGGTGCGGTTCTGGAGGAGGCGGTCAACGACGCGCTCCCGAAGTTCTACACCGAGGCGGTCAACGAGGCGGAGCTCAACCCGCTCGGCCAGCCCGAGGTCGACATCACGGAGCTGAAGGACGGCGAGACGCTGAACTTCACCGCCGAGGTCGACATCCGCCCGACCATCGAGATCCCGGACTACTCGGGCATCGAGGTCGAGGTCGACGCCGTGGAGGTCAGCGAAGAGGACATCGACAAGTCCGTCGAGCAGCTCCGCGAGCGCTTCGCCTCGACCTCCCCGGTCGAGCGCGCCGCCGCCGAGGGCGACGTCGTCACCCTCGACCTGGAGGCCAAGGTCGACGGCGAGGTCCTGGAGGACGGGGTCGCCGAGGGCGTCTCCTACACCATCGGCTCCGGCGAGCTCCTCGACGGCATCGACGAGGCCGTCACGGGCCTGGAGGCCGGTGGCGAGGCCACCTTCGCCTCCGAGCTCAAGGGCGGCTCCGCGGCCGGCCAGGAGGCCCAGGTCACCGTCAAGGTGAGCCAGGTCGCCGCTCGCGAACTCCCCGCGCTGGACGACGAGTTCGCTCAGCTCGCCTCCGAGTTCGACACCCTGGAGGAGCTGCGCGCCGACAGCCGCAAGCGCCTCGAGAACATGAAGCAGTACGACCAGGCCACGCAGGCCCAGGAGCGCGTCCTGGACAAGCTGCTCGAGCTCGTCGAGGTGCCCGTCCCCGAGAAGCTCCTCGAGGACGAGATCAACACCCGCAAGCACAACCTGGAGCACCACCAGCTCGGCCAGATGGGCCTCGACCTGGAGAAGTACCTGGAGATCCAGGGCAAGACGGCCGAGGAGTTCGACGCCGAGACCAAGGAAGCCGCGGTCAAGGGCATCAAGACGCAGTTCGTCCTCGACGAGCTCGTCAACAAGGAGAAGCTGAACGTCAACCAGGAGGAGCTCACCGAGCACCTCATGCGTCGCGCCGCATCCTCCGGCATGTCCCCCGACCAGTTCGCCCAGGCCGTCGTCGAGGGCGGCCAGGTTCCGCTCCTGGTCGGCGAGGTGGCCCGCGGCAAGGCCCTGGCCGTCGTGGTCGAGGCCGCCACCGTGAAGGACACCAACGGCGAGATCGTCGACCTGGACGACGAGGACGAGGTCGAGACGGCCACGGAGACGGTCGAGACCGTCGAGGCCGCCACCGAGGAGCCCGCCGAGGCGTAAGCACCGGTACAGGGGGCCCTGGGGACACATCACCCCCGGGGCCCTTTGTCGTACCGTCCACCGGCGCGCCCCGAAGGGGCGCGGGGAACCGCGCGGCCGGCCCGCGCCGACCCGCAGCCCCGTCGCAAACCGACCCCACCCCACCGCAGGGGACATCCGCTCAGGCCAGCGCAGCGCTGTGTGCTGACAGCGAACAGTTCCCTTTGCGGGATTCCCCGGAGGGACCCGCGCGTTAGGGTCCATGAATACGAGGGCAGGGGAGTCCCCGTTGCCCCCGGCAGTACACGTGAGACGGCCCGGCGCCGTCGTAAAGACGAGCAGGTGGATACGTGACGAATCTGATGCCTACAGCCGCCGGCGAGCCCTCTTTCGGTGGCCTCGGCGACCAGGTCTACAACCGACTGCTCGGTGAGCGGATCATCTTCCTCGGCCAGGCGGTCGACGACGACATCGCGAACAAGATCACCGCACAGCTCCTCCTCCTTGCCGCGGACCCCGACAAGGACATCTACCTCTACATCAACAGCCCCGGCGGCTCGATCACGGCCGGCATGGCGATCTACGACACCATGCAGTTCATCAAGAACGACGTGGTGACCATCGCCATGGGCCTCGCCGCCTCCATGGGCCAGTTCCTCCTCAGCGCGGGCACTCCGGGCAAGCGCTTCGCCCTCCCGAACGCCGAGATCCTGATCCACCAGCCCTCCGCCGGCCTGGCCGGTTCGGCCTCCGACATCAAGATCCACGCGGAGCGGCTGCTGCACACCAAGAAGCGCATGGCCGAGCTCACGTCCCAGCACACGGGCCAGACCATCGAGCAGATCACCCGCGACTCGGACCGAGACCGCTGGTTCGACGCGCTGGAGGCCAAGGAGTACGGCCTCATCGACGACGTGATCCCCACGGCCGCCGGTATGCCGGGCGGCGGCGGCACCGGGGCCTGAGGCCCCAGGACAGCCACCAGCCGACCGCCACAGCCCCCAGGAGAGAGACAGTGAACAACTTCCCCGGCAACGGCCTGAACGACCTCGCACGCGCCGAATACACGGCTCCCGCCGCCGAGTCCCGTTACGTGATCCCGCGCTTCGTGGAGCGCACCTCGCAGGGCGTCCGTGAGTACGACCCGTACGCGAAGCTCTTCGAGGAGCGCGTGATCTTCCTCGGTGTCCAGATCGACGACGCGTCCGCCAACGACGTGATGGCGCAGCTGCTGTGCCTGGAGTCGATGGACCCCGACCGTGACATCTCGATCTACATCAACAGCCCGGGCGGCTCCTTCACGGCGCTGACTGCGATCTACGACACGATGCAGTTCGTGAAGCCCGACGTCCAGACGGTCTGCATGGGCCAGGCCGCGTCCGCCGCCGCCGTCCTGCTGGCCGCCGGTACGCCGGGCAAGCGCATGGCGCTGCCGAACGCGCGCGTGCTGATCCACCAGCCCTACAGCGAGACGGGCCGGGGCCAGGTCTCCGACCTGGAGATCGCGGCCAACGAGATCCTCCGCATGCGTGCCCAGCTGGAGGACATGCTGGCCAAGCACTCGACCACCCCGCTGGAGAAGATCCGCGAGGACATCGAGCGCGACAAGATCCTCACGGCCGAGGACGCCCTGGCGTACGGCCTGATCGACCAGATCATCTCCACCCGGAAGATGAACAACGCCGACGTCCGCTGACGCGGACCCTGTATCGTCCACCACCCCTCGGCACGGTCCACGTGGAAGTGAACCGTGCCAAGGGGGGCCCGAACGGGGGGCCCGGCAAGGTACCGTCGGACATAAGGCAGCACCAGGAGCCGCTGTACCCAGGCGACTCCCAGGCGAAGGGGAAGCACACCGTGGCACGCATCGGTGACGGCGGCGATCTGCTCAAGTGCTCGTTCTGCGGCAAGAGCCAGAAGCAGGTCAAGAAGCTCATCGCAGGGCCCGGTGTGTACATCTGCGACGAGTGCATCGACCTCTGCAACGAGATCATCGAGGAAGAACTCGCGGAGACGAGCGAGGTGCGCTGGGAGGAACTCCCCAAGCCCCGCGAGATCTACGAGTTCCTTGAGGGGTACGTCGTCGGCCAGGAGTCGGCGAAGAAGGCACTCTCGGTCGCGGTGTACAACCACTACAAGCGCGTCCAGGCCGGTGAGAACGGCGGCGGCCAGAGCCGCGAGGACGCCATCGAGTTGGCGAAGTCCAACATCCTGCTGCTCGGCCCCACGGGCTCGGGCAAGACCCTCCTCGCACAGACCCTGGCCCGCATGCTGAACGTGCCGTTCGCGATCGCCGACGCGACCGCGCTCACGGAGGCGGGCTACGTCGGCGAGGACGTCGAGAACATCCTGCTGAAGCTGATCCAGGCGGCGGACTACGACGTCAAGAAGGCCGAGACCGGGATCATCTACATCGACGAGATCGACAAGGTGGCCCGCAAGAGCGAGAACCCGTCGATCACCCGTGACGTGTCCGGCGAGGGCGTCCAGCAGGCCCTGTTGAAGATCCTGGAGGGGACGACGGCCTCGGTCCCGCCGCAGGGTGGCCGTAAACACCCGCACCAGGAGTTCATCCAGATCGACACGACGAACGTCCTGTTCATCGTGGGCGGCGCCTTCGCGGGCCTGGAGAAGCTCATCGAGTCCAGGGCGGGCGCCAAGGGCATCGGCTTCGGGGCGACGATCCGCTCCAAGCGGGAGCTGCAGTCCAAGGACCAGTTCGAGGACGTCATGCCCGAGGACCTGGTCAAGTTCGGCATGATCCCCGAGTTCATCGGGCGTCTGCCCGTCATCACCTCGGTCCACAACCTGGACCGCGAGGCCCTGCTCCAGATCCTCATCGAGCCGCGCAACGCGCTGGTGAAGCAGTACCAGCGCCTCTTCGAACTCGACGGTGTGGAGCTGGACTTCGAGCGCGAGGCCCTCGAAGCCATCGCCGACCAGGCCATCCTCCGCCAGACCGGCGCGCGCGGCCTGCGCGCCATCATGGAGGAAGTCCTCCAGGGCGTCATGTACGAGGTCCCGTCCCGCAAGGACGTGGCCCGCGTCGTCATCACGGCGGACGTCGTCCTCTCGAACGTCAACCCGACGCTGATCCCGCGCGACGCGCGCGGCCGGGGCCCGGGCGAGCAGAAGACGGCGTAGCGACAAGTCCTTTCATTGCCGAGGGGGCCCCGGTCAGTCCAACTGACCGGGGCCCCTCGTAGTTGGAGCCTCTTGAGCCGGGTCTACGCCATCAGGCCTTGACCCGGACGTCGTTGCGGAGCTTCGCGGCCAGGGCCGCCGTGCTCTCGACGGTTCCGCCGTTCCCTGCGGCGAGTTCGGCGATCCCGAACGCGCTGACGACGGCGACCGTGCTGTGGTCGCCCCAGATGCACATCGGCAGCTTGATGGTCTTCGCGGCACCGGCGGCGGTGCTCGACGTGTCGTTGTTGGCGATCTCGGCGACCTGGCACTTCATGATGCCGTTGGAGAAGCCCGCCGGAGTGACCTTCTCCGGGCTGCCGACCAGCTTGCCGCTGGTCTTGTCGCTGCTCTGGTCCTTCTCCGACTCCGTCTTGACCTTCGCGAACATCGCGTCCACGACGGCCTCCGGGTCGGCGATCGTGCCGTACACGCCGTCGAAGGACAGGGTCTTCTGCGCCAGACCCGAGCCGTTCTCGTAACCGGCGCTGACCTCCACGGGGTTCTTCACGCCCCACTTCTGGAAGTCGGCCTTGTCGTCGTCGGTCATCGAGTTCGCGGAGCCGGCGTCGCTGTCCGACTTCTTGTACGTCCCGTTGATGACCGTCGCCGGCGCGGTCAGCTTGTGCGCGCCGTCGTCGGCCACACCGCCGCTGCCGCCGCTCCCGCCGCCGATCACGAAGTACGCGCCGACCGCGACGGCGGCCACGACCGCCACCGCGCCGATGACCAGCCCCGTCTTCTTCTTCCCGCCACCGGGCGCCGGGGGCTGCGGAACGCCGTACGGCGGCTGCCCGTAAGGCGGTTGCTGACCGTACTGCTGCTGCCCGTAGGGGTTCGGCTGCGGCGGAACGCCCTGCGGGGGCTGCTGCGGATAGCCGTAACCGGGCTGGGCGGGCGGTTGCTGGGGGTAGCCGTAGCCGGGCTGAGGGGCGCCCTGCGGCGCCTGCTGCGGAGGCGGGCCGTAGGGACCCGGCTGACCGTACGGTCCGGGCTGCTGCGGCTGCCCGTCGTACGGGCCCGGCTGGTTGTAGCTCATTCTGGGTTCCCCTCCAGATGCTTATGCGTTCCCGACATCCTGGCTCAGTCACAGGAACCACATGGCATCGGGGGCCGCACCGTTACAGAACAAACGCGTTTCGGGACACCCCCGCGACACCCCTAAACTGGCCCCGTGACCGAGAACGCTCAGCAGCAGCCATCAGCGCCCGACTCCGAACTGCCGACCCAGTACGCGCCGGCCGATGTAGAGGGGCCGCTGTACGAGCGCTGGGTGGAGCGGGGTTACTTCGAGGCGGACGCGAAGAGCGAGAAGCCGCCGTACACGATCGTCATCCCGCCGCCGAACGTCACCGGCTCGCTGCACCTCGGGCATGCCTTCCAGCACACGCTGATGGACGCGCTGACCCGTCGTAAGCGCATGCAGGGCTTCGAGTCGCTGTGGCTGCCGGGCATGGACCACGCGGGGATCGCCACCCAGAACGTCGTCGAGCGCGAGCTCGGCAAGGAGGGCAAGTCCCGGCACGACCTCGGCCGTGAGGCGTTCGTCGAGCGCGTCTGGCAGTGGAAGGACGAGTACGGCGGCAAGATCCTCGGCCAGATGCGCCGCCTCGGCGACGGCGTCGACTGGACCCGCGAGCGCTTCACCATGGACGAGGGCCTCTCCCAGGCCGTCCAGACCATCTTCAAGCGGCTCTACGACGACGAGCTGATCTACCGCGCCGAGCGCATCATCAACTGGTGCCCGCGCTGTCTCACCGCGATCTCGGACATCGAGGTCGAGTACCAGGACGACGACGGCGAGCTCGTCTCCATGAAGTACGGCGAGGGGGACGACACCATCGTCGTCGCCACGACCCGTGCCGAGACGATGCTCGGCGACACCGCCGTCGCCGTCCACCCCGACGACGAGCGCTACAAGCACCTCGTCGGCCGGCACATCAAGCTGCCGCTCACCGACCGCACGATCCCGGTCGTCGCGGACACGCACGTCGACCCGGAGTTCGGCACCGGTGCCGTCAAGGTCACGCCCGCCCATGACCCGAACGACTTCGCCATCGGCCAGCGCCACGACCTGGAGTCGCTGACCGTCATGGACGAGCGCGGTGTCATCACCGTCCACGGTCCCTTCGAGGGCCTGGACCGTTTCGAGGCCCGTTCCGCGATCGTCGCCGCACTGCGCGCCGACGGCCGGATCGTCGCCGAGAAGCGGCCCTACGTCCACTCCGTCGGGCACTGCTCGCGCTGCAAGACGACCATCGAGCCGCGGCTGTCCATGCAGTGGTGGGTCAAGGTCGCCCCGCTCGCGAAGGCGGCCGGCGACGCGGTCCGTGACGGCCGCGTCAAGATCCACCCCCAGGAGATGGAGAAGCGGTACTTCGACTGGGTCGACAACCTCCACGACTGGTGCATCTCACGGCAGTTGTGGTGGGGCCACCGCATTCCCGTCTGGTACGGCCCGGACGGCGAGGTCGTCTGCGTCGGACCCGACGACGAGCCGCCCACCGGTGAGGGCTGGACCCAGGACTCCGACGTCCTGGACACCTGGTTCTCCTCCGGCCTGTGGCCCTTCTCGACCCTCGGCTGGCCCGAACAGACCCCGGATCTCAAGAAGTTCTATCCGACCGACGTCCTGCTCACCGGCCACGACATCATCTTCTTCTGGGTCGCCCGGATGATGATGTTCGGCCTGTACGCGATGGACGGCGAAGTCCCGTTCAAGACCATCGCGTTGACGGGTCTGGTCCGCGACCAGTTCGGCAAGAAGATGTCCAAGTCCTCCGGCACGGCGGTCGATCCGCTGGACTGGATGAACGCCTACGGCTCCGACGCCGTCCGCTTCACCCTGGCCCGTGGCGCCAACCCCGGTACGGACGTGCCGATCGGCGAGGACTGGGTCCAGGCGTCCCGGAACTTCGCCAACAAGATCTGGAACGCGACGCGCTTCGCGCTGATGAACGGCGCGACGATCGAGGGCGAACTCCCGCCCGCCGAGCGGCTGTCGGCGACGGACCGCTGGATCCTCTCCCGTCTCAACAAGACGGTCTCCCAGGTCGACGCGCTCTACGACGACTTCCAGTTCGCCAAGCTCTCCGACGCGCTCTACCACTTCGCGTGGGACGAAGTCTTCGACTGGTACGTCGAGTTGTCGAAGACCACGTTCATGGCGGGCGGCGAGCCCGCGAAGGTCTCCGGCCGCGTTCTCGGTGAAGTCCTCGACGTCACCCTGAAGTTGCTGCACCCGATCGTCCCGTTCGTCACGGAGACGCTCTGGACGACCCTCACGGGCGGCGAGTCGGTGGTCATCGCCGACTGGCCGAAGGACAGTGGCTTCCGCGACGAGGCCGCCGAGCGCGAGATCGAGACCCTCCAGCAGGTCATCACCGAGGTCCGCCGCTTCCGCGCCGACCAGGGCCTCCAGCCCGGCCAGCGCGTCCCGGCCCGCCTCACCCTGACCGGCACGGCCCTCGCCCCGCACGAGGCCGCCATCCGCCAGCTCCTCCGTCTCCAGCCGGAGGGCGACGCCTTCGCGGCGACGGCCACCCTCCCGGTCGGCGGCGCCACGGTCGCCCTCGACCTCTCCGGCACGATCGACGTCGCGGCGGAGCGCAAGCGCCTCGCGAAGGACCTCGCCGCCGCCGAGAAGGAGAAGGCCCAGGCGACGGCCAAGCTCGGCAACGAGGCGTTCCTGGCCAAGGCCCCGGACAACGTGGTCGACAAGATCCGCGGCCGCCTCACGAAGGCCGACGAGGACATCGAGCGCATCAAGGCCCAGCTGGAGAGCCTGCCTCAGGCGTAAGCGCCCTGAAGGGGCGCGGGGCCGTGTCGATATGCGGCTCCGCCGCGTGGGCGCGACCAGCCACAACGTTCCCCGCGCCCGCCAAACGGGACCAGCCACCCCCATCCTTGGGCGCACCCCTAAACTGGCCCTGTGACTGACAGCGACCCGTTCGACGAGATCATCGAGGCCGAGACAGACCGCGACCCCGACCTCGCGGTCATCGAGGCCGGCAGCCGAACCCTCCGCACCCAGGGCACCGGCGGGCCGCAGGCCGACGTACCCGGTCGCCCCGAGGACCCCGAGGTGGACAAGGCTCTGCGCGAGGTCGAGGCGGAGCTGGCCACCCGCTGGGGCGAGACGAAGCTGGAGCCGTCGGTCAGCCGTATCGCCGCGCTGATGGACGTCCTGGGGGACCCGCAGCGCTCGTACCCCTCGATCCACATCACGGGGACGAACGGCAAGACGTCCACGGCCCGCATGATCGAGGCCCTCCTCGGCGCCTTCGAACTCCGCACCGGCCGCTACACCTCCCCGCACGTCCAGTCGATCACCGAGCGCATCAGCCTCGACGGCGCCCCGATCTCCGCCGAGCGGTTCATCGAGACGTACCACGACATCAAGCCGTACATCGAGATGGTCGACGCCCAGCAGGAGTTCCGGCTGTCGTTCTTCGAGGTGCTGACGGGGATGGCGTACGCCGCGTTCGCGGACGCCCCCGTCGATGTGGCCGTCGTGGAGGTCGGGATGGGCGGCACCTGGGACGCCACCAACGTCATCGACGCGGACGTGGCCGTGGTCACCCCGATCGATCTCGACCACACCGACCGCCTCGGCGGGACGACCGGTGAGATCGCTACCGAGAAGGCCGGCATCGTCAAGCAGGACGCGACCGTGATCCTGGCGCAGCAGCCGGTGGACGCGGCGCAGGTACTGCTGAAGAAGGCCGTCGAGGTGGACGCGACCGTGGCCCGGGAGGGTCTCGAATTCGGGGTCGTGTCCCGCAACGTCGCCGTCGGCGGACAGCTCATCAACCTGCGCGGCCTCGGCGGCGAGTACGAGGAGATCTACCTCCCCCTGCACGGGCCGTACCAGGCGCACAACGCGGCCGTCGCCCTGGCCGCCGTGGAGGCGTTCTTCGGTGTCGGGGCCCAGCGGCCCGATCCGCTCGCGATCGACACGGTCCGCAAGGCCTTCGCGTCCGTGACCTCGCCGGGGCGGCTGGAGGTGGTGCGACGGTCGCCGACCGTTGTGCTCGACGCAGCGCACAACCCCGCGGGCGCCCGTGCGACCGCCGAGGCCGTCGCCGAGGCGTTCGACTTCAGTCGGCTGATCGGAGTGGTCGGGGCCAGCGGCGACAAGAACGTGCGCGGGCTCCTCGAAGCCTTCGAGCCGATGTTCGCCGAGGTCGTCGTCACCCAGAACTCCAGCCATCGCGCGATGGACGCGGACGAGCTGGCCGCGATCGCCGTCGAGGTGTTCGGCGACGAGCGCGTGCAGGTCGAGCCGCGGTTGCCGGACGCGCTGGAGGCGGCGATCACGCTGGCCGAGGAGGACGGCGAGTTCGCGGGCGGCGGTGTGCTGGTCACCGGTTCGGTCATCACCGTCGGTGAGGCCCGACTGCTCCTCGGGAGGGGCTGAGTTTCCGTGCGTACGCTCTGTTCTTCGACGCTGCTCGGCGAGTTCTTCGTGATCGGTTTCGCCGGTCTGGTCGCCATGAAGGATCCGGATCTGACCACGTCCACGGTGTGGACGGTGTGCGGGATCGCGATGTTCCTGTCGGTCGCGCTGTGCGGTGTGGTGACCCGGCCGGCCGGCATCGCGCTCGGCTGGGCGCTGCAGATCGCGCTGATCGCGGCGGGCCTCGTGGTGCCGTCGATGTTCTTCCTGGGGGCGATCTTCGCGGCCCTGTGGTGGGCGTCGGTGCACTACGGCCGGAAGATCGACGAGGCGAAGGCGCGGTTCGCGGCACAAGCGGCACAGGCCGCGCAGGCCGACTCCGCCACCCCCGGCCCGGCGTGACTCCACTACACCTGACGCTGCGTAATGGCCGCATGGACACGCCCTGTAGCCTCGGCCCTGTCGTGAGACGACCGTGACACGGCCATGAGCCGACCCGCACCATCATGATCAGAAGGAGCCCCGTCGTGACCCAGCGCACCCTCGTCCTGCTCAAGCCCGACGCCGTTCGTCGTGGCCTGACCGGCGAGATCATCAGCCGTATCGAGCGCAAGGCCGGCTGGCAGATCACCGCGCTGGAGCTGCGCACCCTGGACCAGGACACCCTGGAGCAGCACTACGGCGAGCACAAGGGCAAGCCCTTCTACGAGCCGCTGGTGGAGTTCATGGCCTCCGGCCCGGTCGTCGCGCTGATCGTCGAGGGCGAGCGGGTCGTCGAGGGGGTGCGCGCGCTGGCCGGTCCGACCGACCCGATCGCCGCCGCGCCGGGCTCGATCCGCGGGGACTTCGGTGTGATCGTGCGGGAGAACCTGATCCACGCCTCGGACTCGGCGGAGTCCGCCGAGCGCGAGGTGAAGATCTTCTTCCCCGGGCGTTCCTGAATCTCCATCAGTAACCCACATGCCTGACCAGGGGCGGCCGCGTTTTTCCGGCCGTCTCTTGGCATATGCGTGCCGATCGGGGGAACGAGTGCCCCCGTTGGGCCGTCTCCACAAGCGAGGCAGCGCCTCACATGCTGACAATGGCGAAGACCCTCGCGCAGTGTTCGTGATGGCGCGTCTACGATGGAAGCCTTCACGTCACAGCACCCACTTCGCCGACCTGAAAAGCCCTCAAAAGCTCCCAGGAAGGCCAGACGAATCCTGATGGGGAACTCAATGTCGTTCATCGGCCGTGACATGGCTGTCGACCTCGGGACCGCCAACACGCTGGTGTACGTCAGGGGTCGCGGGATCGTACTCAACGAGCCGTCCGTCGTCGCGATCAACACCAACACCGGTGGCATTCTCGCGGTCGGCTCCGAAGCCAAGAAGATGATCGGGCGCACGCCCGGCAACATCGTTGCCGTACGTCCGCTGAAGGACGGTGTCATCGCCGACTTCGAGATCACCGAGCGCATGCTCCGCTACTTCATCCTGAAGATCCACAAGCGGCGCTATCTGGCCCGCCCCCGTGTCGTCGTCTGTGTGCCCTCGGGCATCACGGGCGTCGAGCGCCGTGCCGTCATCGAGGCGTCGTCCCAGGCCGGCGCCCGCCAGGTGCACATCATCGAGGAGCCCATGGCCGCGGCCATCGGTTCCGGCCTGCCGGTCCACGAGGCCACGGGCAACATGGTGGTGGACATCGGCGGCGGCACCACGGAGGTCGCGGTCATCTCGCTCGGCGGCATCGTCACCGCCCAGTCCATCCGCGTCGCGGGCGACGAGTTGGACAACGCGATCATCCAGCACATTAAGAAGGAGTACTCGCTCCTCCTCGGTGAGCGGACGGCTGAGCAGATCAAGATCACGATCGGTTCCGCGTACGACCTCGACGACGACCAGCACACCGAAATCCGCGGCCGGGACCTGGTCTCCGGCCTGCCCAAGACCGTCGTCATCTCCGCCGGCGAAGTCCGCAAGGCGATCGAAGAACCCGTCAACGCGATCGTCGACGCGGTGAAGACGACCCTCGACAAGTGCCCGCCGGAGCTGTCCGGGGACATCATGGACCGCGGAATCGTTCTGACCGGCGGTGGAGCCCTGCTGAAGGGTCTCGACGAGCGGCTGCGCCGGGAGACCGGTATGCCGATCCACATCGCGGAGGACCCGCTGGACAGCGTGGCGCTCGGCTCCGGCAAGTGCGTCGAGGAGTTCGAGGCGCTCCAGCAGGTTCTGGACGCCCAGCCGCGCAGATGACGTAACACTTCGATTCCGCCGTACGGGATGATCCCTTCTCGTGCGGCGGATCGTTGATACGGAGGCATAGGCTCCGTCATAGGCCTTCGTTCACATCCGACGGGCCCTCGTACACACCTGCATACCCGAACCTCTGCACATTTCTATGAGGAAGGCACGGCCGCCGCACGTGAGGGACACACGAGAGAGCCGGCTGCTCCTGGTGCTGCTGATCGCCGTCGCGTTCGCGTTGATCACGGTGGACATCCGGGGAGGGCAGGACTCGCCGGTCGAGGGTGCCCGCCGGGCCGCGGCCACCGTGTTCGGCCCGATCGAGAACGGCGTGTCGTCCGCCGTGAACCCGGTCGGCGACGCGATCTCAGCGGTCCGCGACTCCGGTGAGCGGCACGACCGGCTCGCGCTCCTGGAGAAGGAGAACGCGGCCCTCAAGGCGAAGCTCGGCAGCGACGACCGCAACCGCAGCCGCCTCAACCAGCTGGACAAGATGATGAAGGTGGCCGGCGAGGGCCAGTACGGCATCAAGGGCGCCCAGGTCATCGCCATAGGAGCCGCGCAGAGCTTCTCCTGGACGATCACCATCGACGTCGGCGCCAACGACGGCATCAAGCGCGACATGACCGTCCTCAACGGCGACGGGCTCGTGGGCCGGGTGACGACCGTCGGCCCGGACGCCTCCACCGTCCTCCTCGCCAACGACCCAGACTTCACCGTCGGCACCCGCATGGAGGGCAGCGACGAACTCGGCTTCGCCTCCGGCGAGGGCGACGGCCCGCTGCGCGTCGAACTGCTCAACGGCAAGGCGGAGGTGCAGAAGGGCGACCGGCTGGTCACCTTCGGCTCGCAGTCCGACAAGCCGTTCGTGCCCGGTGTCCCGGTCGGTGTCGTCTCCCGCGTCGACCCCTCCGGCGGCGGCCTGACCCGCACGCTCTACGTCACGCCGTACGTCAACTTCACCAAGCTCGACATCGTCGGCGTGGTCGTGGAGGCCCCGAAGAAGGACCCGCGCGACACGGTCCTGCCGGCGAAGCCCAAGCCGACCCCGATCCCGACGGTGACCGTCACGGTCACCCCGTCCGCAAGCGCGCCGGCCGCCGGCCAGTAGTAGGAGCGAATCCCCATGCGTGTCAACCGGATCCTGCTCTCCGTGCCGCTGGTCGTCGTCGCCATGGTGATCCAGGTGAGCGTCCTCGCCCGCCTCCACCTCCCGGGCGCGGTCCCCGACCTGCTCCTCCTCACGGTTTTGGGCCTCGCCATGGTCTACGGCCATGTCACCGGCGCCCTCATCGGCTTCGGTGCCGGCCTCCTCGCCGACCTCGCCCCGCCCGCCGACCACGCGGCCGGCCGCTACGCCCTCGTGCTCTGCGTCATCGGCTACCTCGCGGGCCTGGCGAAACCGGAGAACGGCCGCCTCAAGTCGGCGACCGGCCCGATGGCCGTCGTGGTCGCCGCCGCGATCGGCTCCACCCTCCTCTACGCCGGAGTCGGCGCCCTCGTCGGCGACACCGCCGCCCGCCATGTCGGCCTGCCCAGCCTGCTGTTCACGGCCGCCCTGTACGACCTGCTGCTCGCCCCGTTCGTCGTCCCCGGCGTCATGGCACTGGCCCGCCGCGCCGACAACGACCCCCTCGCCGAGACCAACGCCGCCAAGTCGGCCGACATCTCCTCGGGTTGGCTCGCCTCCGGCACCGGTCTCAAGATCGGCGGCCAGCGCGGCGGCCTGAAGCTGAAGACGGCTCGCGCGCGGGTGGCCCGGGCCGGGCGCATCAAGGGGGTCAAGCGGCTTTGAGGGCGCGGGAGTTGGCGGCACGGGAGTCGGCGTACGGCCACAC
Source organism: Streptomyces sp. NPDC001100 (assembly GCF_053598575.1). Taxonomy (NCBI): domain Bacteria; kingdom Bacillati; phylum Actinomycetota; class Actinomycetes; order Kitasatosporales; family Streptomycetaceae; genus Streptomyces; species Streptomyces sp. NPDC001100. Next base: position 384,467 of record NZ_JBSFKO010000003.1, on the reverse strand, counting down.
AGGTAGGTCGTATATGACTCGTACACACATCGAGAGGGGGAGGCAGCACCAATGACCAACATCCCGGAGACCGGACGGACTCCACGGGTCCAGATCAGGCTCGTCGTCATCCAGATCCTCGTCCTCTCCCTCCTCGGCACCCTCGGCGGGCGCCTCTGGTATTTGCAGATCCGGGAGGGCTCCGCATACCAGAAGGAAGCGTCCGGCAACCATGTGCAGCAGGTCGTCGATCCCGCGGTGCGCGGCTCGATACTGGACGCGCGCGGTGTGCCCCTCGCGGACAACGAGACCCGGCTCGTGGTCTCCGCCTCCCGCACCGACCTGCTGAAGCAGGCCGACGACGGCAAGGCCGTCCTCACCAAACTGGCCGGCGTGCTGGGTCTGAAGCCCGAGGACGTCATCCAGAAGGTCCGGCTGTGCGACGCCAAGACCCCGCAGCCGTGCTGGAACGGCTCGCCGTACCAGCCGATCCCGATCACCGACGAGGCCACCGCCAAGCAGGCCCTGCAGATCCGGGAGCGCTCCGAGGACTTCCCCGGCATCACCGCCGAGCCCGAGGCCGTACGGCGCTACGCGGCCCCCGGTGACGCCAACGCGGCCCAGGTCCTCGGCTACCTCTCGCCGGTCACCGACGACGAGATCACCCAGGCCAAGGACACCGACTCGCCGTATCTGCGCTCCGACCAGGTCGGCCGCTCGGGCCTGGAGCGCCAGTACGACAAGGAGTTGCGCGGCAAGGCCGGCGTCACCCGCTACGAGGTCGACAACCTCGGCCGCGTGATCGGCAAGGCCAAGTCCGATGCCCCGCAGCCCGGTTCGAACCTCGTCACCAGCATCGACGCCCGCGTGCAGCGGGTCGCCGAGTACCAGCTGGACAAGGCGATGAAGGGTGCCCGCCAGCAGTTCGACAAGATCACCGGCGAGAACTACAAGGCCGACTCCGGGGCCGTCGTCGTGATGGAGGCCAAGACCGGCCGGATCGTCGCCATGGCGTCAGCGCCGACGTACGACCCGAACGTCTGGGTCGGCGGCATCTCCGCCAAGGACTACAAGCAGCTCACCGGCAAGAACTCCGACTACCCGCTGCTCAACAGGGCCATACAGGGTCAGTCGGCGCCCGGTTCGACGTTCAAGGTGGTCTCCACGGCCGCCGCGGTCGAGGCCGGCTACACCTGGGACGGCGGCTACCCCTGCACGAGCTCGTACTCGGTGGGCGGCCAGGTCTTCAAGAACTTCGAGGGCGAGAACTTCGGCCCCATCTCCCTGGGCCGCGCCCTTGAGGTCTCCTGCGACACCGTCTTCTACGGTCTCGCCGACGCCCAGTGGAAGAAGGACGGCGGCATCAACCCGAAGAAGGGCCAGCCCAAGGACTACTTCTACAAGGCGGCCCACCAGTTCGGCCTCGGCAAGACGACCGGCGTCGACCTCCCGAACGAGGTCACCGGCCGCGTCCCGGACCGCAAGTGGAAGCAGGAGACCTACGAGGCCAACAAGGCCTACTGGTGCAAGACCGGCAAGAAGGACGGCACCTACGTCCAGAAGATCGCCTACGAGAACTGCCTCGAAGGCAACAAGATGCGTGAGGGCGACTCGATCAACTACTCCATCGGCCAGGGCGACACCCTCGTCACCCCGATCCAGGAGGCCATGATCTACGGCGCCCTCGCCAACGGCGGCACCGAGTACGTCCCGACCATCGGCAAGGCGATCGTCAGCGCCGACGGCAAGACGGTCACGGAGATCAAGCCCAAGGTAAAGGCCAAGCTGCCGATCAGCGCGGCCACGCACAAGGGCATCGACAAGGCCCTCGCGGGCGTGGTCACCAGCGGTACCGCCGCCTGGAAGTTCCAGGGCTGGCCGCAGGACAAGATCGAGCTGCACGCCAAGACGGGTACGGCCGAGGTCTACGGCAAGCAGACCACCTCGTGGTTCGCGACCTACACCAAGGACTACACGGTGGTCATGACGATCGCCCAGGCCGGTACCGGTTCGGGCGCCTCCGGTGAGGCCGTGCGCAACATCTACAACGCGATGTACGGCGTCCAGGCCGACGGCTCCATCGACAAGAAGAAGGGGCTGCTGCCCAGCCCGCAGACCAGCCTCCCGAAGGTCCGCGCCGACGGCACGATCGCCTCCCCGAAGATCACCGCCGACCCGGCCAAGGAGCTGGAGAAGCAGCAGGAGCAGGCGACCCAGGGAGGGGTCACGGCCGCGGACGACACCCAGCCGCCCGCCACCTCGCCCTCACCGACCACCAACAGCAACACCCGCAGGCGCCCGCGCAGAAGGGGAAGCCGGAGGATGCTCACATGACCGGCAACAGCTTCTCCGTCTCCGGATACGGCCCCGAGCGGGCCGGCTGGACGCGGGTCTTCGCCCGCGACTCGCTGGCCCGCCGCCTGGACTGGCCGATACTGCTCTCGGCGATCGGCCTGTCCCTGATCGGCTCGGTGCTGGTCTTCTCGGCGACCCGCAACCGCACCGAGATCAACCAGGGCGACGAGTACTACTTCCTGATCCGGCACCTGATGAACACCGGCATCGGCATCGCCCTGATGATCGGCGTGATCTGGGTCGGCCACCGCACCCTGCGCGTCGTCGTCCCGTTCCTCTACGGCGCCTCGGTGTTCGGCATCCTGCTGGTGCTCACCCCGCTCGGCTCCACGGTCAACGGCGCGCACTCCTGGATCGTCCTCGGCGGCGGCTTCTCGCTCCAGCCCTCCGAGTTCGTGAAGATCACGATCATCCTCGGCATGGCGATGGTGCTGGCCGCCAGGGTCGACGCGGGCGACAAGCCCTACCCCGACCACCGCACGGTCCTCCAGGCCCTGGGCCTGGCCTCCGTCCCGATGATGATCGTCATGCTGATGCCCGACCTCGGGTCGGTCATGGTCATGGTCATCATCGTGCTCGGCGTGCTGCTGGCCTCCGGCGCCTCCAACCGCTGGATCTTCGGCCTGCTCGGCGCGGGCGCGATCGGCGCGGTGGCCGTCTGGCAGCTGCACATCCTGGACGAGTACCAGATCGCCCGCTTCGCCGCCTTCGCCAACCCGAGCCTCGACCCGGCCGGCGTCGGCTACAACACCAACCAGGCCCGCATCGCGATCGGCTCCGGCGGCCTCACCGGCGCGGGCCTGTTCCACGGCTCCCAGACCACGGGCCAGTTCGTCCCCGAACAGCAGACGGACTTCGTCTTCACGGTCGCGGGCGAGGAACTGGGCTTCGTCGGCGCGGGCCTGATCCTCCTCCTCCTGGGCGTGGTGCTGTGGCGCGCCTGCCGCATCGCCCGCGACTCCACCGAGCTCTACGGCACGATCGTCGCCGCCGGAGTCGTCGCCTGGTTCGCCTTCCAGTCCTTCGAGAACGTCGGCATGACCCTCGGCATCATGCCCGTCACCGGCCTGCCACTGCCCTTCGTGTCGTACGGCGGAACGTCGATGTTCGCGGTGTGGATCGCGGTGGGCCTGCTCCAGTCGATCCGGGTCCAGCGCCCCATGTCCGCATAGCCCTCCGCCTTCGCGTGGGCGTTACCTGCGGGTTCGCTCAGGTTTCCCCGGGGTTCATTTGGGACGCCCCCTGCCATCCCGGCCCGTCAGCAACTAGATTCAGTTCATGGCGGACACAAAGCGCGAGATCGAGCGTAAGTACGAGTCCGACGACAGTGGTCTGCCCGACCTGACCGGCGTCGCCGGTGTCCGGGCCGTCATCGACAAGGGCGTCGCGAACCTGGACGCCGTCTACTACGACACGGCCGACGAGCGTCTGGCCAAGGCCTCGATGACCCTGCGCCGCCGCACCGGCGGCTCGGACGCGGGCTGGCACCTGAAGGTGCCGGTCGCGCCCGGAGTCCGCGACGAGATCCGCGAGCCGCTCTCCGACACCGTGCCGCGCACCCTCGCCGGCCTGGTCCGCTCCCGGGTCCGCGAGGCCGAACTGCTGCCCCTGGTCCGGCTCCGCTCCGACCGGGACGTACGCCACCTCGTGGACGCGGACGGCGCGCTGCTCGCCGAGGTCAGCGTGGACGCCGTACACGCCGAACGCCTCACCGACGGCGGCGGCACCGCGCAGTGGACCGAGATCGAGGTCGAACTCGCCGACGACGGCGACCCCGTCTTCCTCGACAAGGTGGAGAAACGGTTGCGCAAAGCGGGCGTACGACCGTCCTCGTCCGCGTCGAAGCTGGCCCGGGCGCTGGCGGAGACCGCCCCGAAGAAGTCCGGGAAGCGCAAGGCGCCACCAGCCCCCGAGGAACCCCGGACCGCCGGCGACCACATCCTCGCCTACGTCCGCGACCAGCGCGACGCGATCCTCGAACTCGACCCCGCCGTACGGCAGGACGCCTACGACTCCGTGCACCGCATGCGGGTCGCCACCCGCCGGCTGCGCAGCGCCCTCCGCTCGTACGGCAAGGTCCTCGACCGCACGGTCACCGACCCGGTCGGCGAGGAACTGAAGTGGCTGGCGGGCGAGTTGGGCGTGGACCGGGACCGCGAGGTGATGACCGAACGCCTGACGACCGTCCTCGCCGAACTGCCCCGCACGCTCGTCTCCGGTCCGATCCGCACCCGCATGCGCACCTGGGCCAACGCCCGTCGGGGCGGCTCGCGCCGACGGCTGATCGGCGTCCTGGACTCCAAGCGGTATCTCGCGCTGCTCGACACCCTGGACGCTCTGGTGGCCGAGCCGCCGCTGCTGCCGGACGCGGCCGGCAAGCCGGAGAAGGTGATCGGCAAGGCCGTACGCAAGGACTTCGGGAAGGTCTCGGCGCTCGTCGAGGAGGCGATCGGGGCACCGCCCGGCGCCGACCGCGACCTCGCGCTGCACGAGGCCCGCAAGAAGGCCAAGCGCACCCGGTACGCGGCGGAGGCGGCGAGCCCCGCGCTCGGCGCTCCGGCCCGTGGACTGGCCAAGTCCATGAAATCGCTGACCAGCCTGCTCGGCGAGCACCAGGACAGTGTCATGGTCCGGCTGACCCTGCGGGAGCTGTCCGCGGTCGCGCACGCGGCGGGGGAGAGCTCGTTCACGTACGGGGTGCTGTACGGGCGCGAGGAACAGCGGGCGGCGGCCGTGGAAGCGGCGCTGCCGGGGGTGTGGGAGGAGATCGGGACCGGGGCGCCCCTCTGAGCCGTACGGGGGACCTCCGGGATCGCGTTAGTCTGGATGGTCACCCGTCCGTTCAGTACCGCTCACGAAGGTTCGCGAGATGCCTGCCGAAGTCGCTGCGGCCGCAGAGTCCGTGTTTCCGCAGCTCGAAGCCCTGCTCCCGCAGGTGCAGAAGCCGATCCAGTACGTCGGAGGCGAGCTCAACTCCACGGTCAAGCCGTGGGAGTCGTGCGACGTCCGCTGGGCGCTGATGTACCCGGACGCGTACGAGGTCGGCCTGCCCAACCAGGGCGTCATGATCCTCTACGAGGTCCTGAACGAGCAGGAGGGCGTCCTCGCCGAGCGCACCTACAGCGTGTGGCCCGACCTTGAGGCGCTGATGCGGGAGCACCGCGTCCCGCAGTTCACGGTCGACAGCCACCGCCCGGTCGGCGCCTTCGACGTGTTCGGGCTCTCCTTCTCCACCGAACTCGGCTACACGAACATGCTGACGGCCCTGGACCTGGCGGGCATCCCGCTGGAGTCGAAGGACCGCACGCTCGACGACCCGATCGTGCTGGCGGGCGGCCACGCGGCCTTCAACCCCGAGCCGATCGCCGACTTCATCGACGCGGTGATCATCGGCGACGGCGAGCAGGCCGTCCTCGACATGACGAAGATCATCCGCACCTGGAAGGCGGAGGGCCGCCCCGGCGGGCGCGAGGAGGTCCTCTTCCGGCTGGCGAAGACGGGTTCGGTCTACATCCCGGCGTTCTACGACGTCGAGTACCTGCCGGACGCCCGTATCGCGCGCGTCGTCCCCAACAAGTCGGGCGTGCCGTGGCGTGTGTCGAAACACACGGTCATGGACCTCGACGAATGGCCGTACCCCAAGCAACCGCTGGTCCCGCTCGCCGAGACGGTCCATGAGCGCATGTCGGTCGAGATCTTCCGCGGCTGCACGCGCGGCTGCCGCTTCTGCCAGGCGGGCATGATCACCCGCCCGGTGCGGGAGCGGTCGATCACGGGCATCGGCGAGATGGTCGAGAAGGGCCTGAAGGCGACCGGCTTCGAGGAAGTGGGCCTCCTCTCCCTCTCCTCGGCCGACCACTCGGAGATCGGCGACATCGCGAAGGGCCTGGCGGACCGGTACACGGAGGACAAGATCGGCCTGTCCCTCCCGTCGACCCGCGTGGACGCCTTCAACGTCGACCTGGCGAACGAGCTGACGCGCAACGGCCGTCGCTCGGGTCTGACCTTCGCCCCTGAGGGCGGCTCGGAGCGCCTGCGCAAGGTCATCAACAAGATGGTGTCCGAGGAGGACCTCATCCGCACGGTCTCGACGGCGTACGGCAACGGCTGGCGTCAGGTGAAGCTGTACTTCATGTGCGGCCTGCCGACCGAGACCGACGAGGACGTCCTCCAGATCGCGGACATGGCGATGAAGGTGATCGCCGAGGGCCGCAAGGTCTCCGGCCAGAACGACATCCGCTGCACGGTCTCGATCGGCGGCTTCGTCCCCAAGCCCCACACCCCCTTCCAGTGGGCCCCGCAGCTCTCGGCGGAGGAGACGGACGCCCGCCTCGCGAAGCTCCGGGACAAGATCCGCGGCGACAAGAAGTACGGCCGCTCGATCGGCTTCCGCTACCACGACGGCAAGCCCGGCATCGTCGAGGGCCTGCTGTCGAGGGGCGACCGGCGAGTGGGTGCGGTGATCCGCGCGGTCTACGAGGACGGCGGCCGCTTCGACGGCTGGCGCGAGCACTTCTCCTACGAGCGCTGGATGCGCTGCGCGGAGAAGACGCTGCCCGCGTTCGGTGTCGACGTCGACTGGTACACCACCCGCGAGAAGACCTACGAGGAGGTCCTCCCCTGGGACCACCTGGACTCGGGCCTCGACAAGGACTGGCTCTGGGAGGACTGGCAGGACGCCCTCGACGAGACAGAGGTCGAGGACTGCCGGTGGACGCCGTGCTTCGACTGCGGGGTGTGTCCGCAGATGGACACGTCGATCCAGATCGGGCCGACGGGGAAGAAGCTGCTGCCGCTGAGCGTGGTCAACAAGTAGCGGAGGGGGCGGACCCCGCCGCCGGACGGTGAGCGTCGGCGCCCTCGATGGTCAGGGTGTCGCGGGCGAGGTCCGGCCCGGTCCGCACGGTCACCTGGACGGCGTGTTGCTCGCCCGCGCGCCCAAGCCGCCCGGTGACCGTCACCTTGTGGCCTTTCACCTCGACCTGAAGGTCCGATCCGGTGGGTGCGGAGGCGCTCACGATGTGCTGCGGCCCGGCGGGCCACACGGTCGCGGACGAAGTGAACTCTTCTCCGACCGTGACTTCGATGTGCGACGGAGTGAGGATCATGAAGCCTTTCGGGTGCCATGACCCGTTGCCTGGGGGTATCTGATTGCCGGTCATGCTGCCAGCGTGCGCCGATCCCGGGGGCCGCAGGAGGTGACGGTCGGCCTGTGCGGTGGGCCGACTGCGGCAGTTTCGGGGCCGTTCGGTCCGTATCCACCGCACATGCGCGGTGAGTATGGCTCCGTCGGTTTGTGTTCGCGGATGGGTAAGTCCGTCCGGTTCAGTCCCGCGGGGAAGAAGCTGCTGCCGTCGACGGTGAAGCAGCCAGCGGGGTCGGGAGGCGGGTAGGCGCACTGACGTCCGCGATGTGCTGGTGACCGACGGGGTCGTGCGGGCGGGGTCAGGCGACCCGTCCGCCGACTCCCGAACGTCCTTCGGGGGTGGCTGAGAGGCCGACCGTCACCTGCTCGCGGACCTGTTCGCCGAGTACGCCGACGACCGCTTCGGTGATCGCGGTGACGAGCCGCGCCGGCGCGTCCGGGACGTCGGGGTGCCGATAGGCGGCCTCGCGCAGGCTCAGGGTGATGTTCGGGGCGGCCCGGTCGGTCGGCTTTCCGCCGAGACCGCGCCGGCCTCGGGGGATACCGATGAGGTCTACGGCGACCAGGTGCGCGAACCGCTCGCCCTAGACGGAGCCGACCGCGTCCGTGAGCCCCCGGATCAACCCCTCCTCGGCCTGTCCGTCGAGCACGGCCTCGCTGATGTGCACGGTGAAGTGGGGCTGGTGGAATCTCCGTTCGGGTCCGGGCCTGGATGGAGGGCGGATCGGCGGCTGATGTCTTTGACGGCAAAACATCTTTGCCGTCAAAGGTAAATGCCGAGAGGTGCGTGATGGCCGGATCCGAGCGACACGAGGCCGGGGTGGGTGACGTGGACGCCGTCGACGCCGTGGTGCGCGAACTGTTGTTGCTCATGCCGCGGATGGCGAGCCGGGTGAAGCGCGTTCCGCTGCCCGAGGGGTTGCAGGCGCAGTCGTTGGCTCCCCGCCATCTCTCCCTGCTGTCCTGCCTGTTGTTCGACGGGCCCATGACCGTCAACGAACTGGCCGCGCGACTGGGGGTGGCGCCCACCACGGTCAGCCTGATGGTCGGCGACCTGAGTGGGAAGGGCATCCTGGACCGGCGCGAGGACGCGTCCGATCGGCGGCGCCGGATCGTCGCCATCGCGGTCGAACGGCACGAGGCGATCGCCGCGTGGCTCGCACCGGGCGCGGCGGCCTGGCGCCGGGTGCTGGGGCCGCTGACGCCGGCGGAGCGGCGGCTTTTTGTGGACACCCTGCGGGCCTATGAGGTGGCGGTGGGGGAGGAGCGGGGGGCTGAGGTCTGGTCACGGGGGTGCCCGGAGGTCTGTCGGCTGACCTCCGGGCATCCCTGTTCGCGTGTTGTTCTCGTGGGGTGCGGGGGTGTCACACCCCGCCGTTGGTGGCCCCGGGCGACGGCTGCAGTGTCACCTTCGTCCAGGGGTTGGGGGTGGTTCCGGTGTTGCAGTTCAGCGTGGCGGGGTTGGTGCTGTTGACCTCGACGCAGGTGGTCTCCCAGACCTGGCCCGTGGTCGTCATGACGTCGATCTTGATGGGCGCCCCCGTGTTGGCGCTGTGCCCGTTGATGGCGACTCCGCAGGGGAGGCCGGCCGTGCCGCCCGCCGGGTAGTTGGCGTGGGTGCTGAGGTCGGTCCAGAGGAAGTTGCGGGGGGTGGTGCCCCGGAGGTCGTGGATGCCCGCGTAGGTTTTGCCGCCGGTCAGCGCGGCTCGCAGCTCGAAGTTGTTCGAGTCCTGCTGGGCGTCGATGTCGGAGCAGGGTCCGGTGGCCCCGGTCGGCCCAGTAGGGCCCTGCGCGCCAGTGGCTCCGGTGGCTCCGGTCGCACCGGGAGTGCCCCCGGAGGGGCCTGTGGGGCCTGTGGGGCCGGTGGCACCGGGTGTGCCGGGCGTGCCTGTTCCGGTCGCTCCCGTGGCACCCGTCGGTCCCGTGGGTCCGGTGGGTCCGGTCGGGCCGGTGGCTCCGGTGGTGCCCTTCGGGCCGGTGGGTCCGGTCGGTCCCTTGCAGTGGTCCTTGCCGCCGGCCTCGGTCGCGCGGGACTTGTGGTGGTGGTTCGGTTTGCAGTGATCGCCGCCGTTACCGGCGGCCGCGCTCGTCTGGTCGGTCATGCCGCGAGCGGCCGCGGCGGCCGGATCGACCACGCCGGCCGCCAGGACCAGCGACAGCGAGGCGACCATGCCCGCCTTCTTGAACCGGTCCCGGGCCAGCGGTCCCAGTGGTGCTGTGCGGAACTCAGGACTCATCCTCATCTTCGTGCTCCCTTGTCGACCGGTTCGGGCGATGTCCCGAATCCGAGTGCGAGTGCGAGCTTGACGTGAGTGGACCGGGGTGACCGTCGTAGTGGTCGGGAACGCGCCCATTTATCGTCGTATCGGACTAATCGGTGCGTTCTGATGAGGCATTTCTTACCTGTGATCACCCGTCCGGTCCAAGCCGCCGCTGTTCGGGGGCTCTTGGGTGCGGTCCTCCGCGTGGATGGACGGGCGGGGAGCGGGTGCGTGGCACTGTGGCGCGCGTGTTTCCGACGGGACGCCGGCGTCCGGGACGGGTGAGGCCGTGAAGCAGCAGACTCTGTGCCTGTGCATGATCGTCAAGAACGAGTCGCTCGTGATCGAGCGCTGTCTGGAGGCCGTCCGCCCTCTGATCGACTACTGGGTGATCTCGGACACGGGCTCCACGGACGGCACGCAGGACCTGATCCGCAAGGTGCTGGACGGTGTTCCGGGCGAACTCCACGAGGAGCCCTGGGTCGACTTCGGGCACAACCGCACCCGGAACATCCAGCTGGCCCACGGCAGGGCCGACTACCTGCTCACGCTCGACGCCGACCACGTCCTGCGTCAGGCCGCCCCGCTGCCGCGGCTGACGGCGGGCTCGTACATGCTGCGCTACGACGGTCCCGGCACCCAGCACCGGTTCAAGCATCTGATGCGGGGCGACTGGCTGTGGCGCTACGAGGGCGTCACCCACGAGTACCCGTGCACCGACGAGCCCGACACCCAGGAGAACCTGGGCGCCCTCGTCATCGAGGACCAGGCCGACGGCGGTTGCCGCGGCGACAAGTTCGAGCGGGACGCGCGTCTGCTCCGGCGCGAACTGGACCGCGACCCCGACAACCCGCGCACCGTCTTCTACCTGGCCAACACCGAGCGCGACCTCGGGCACGCGGAGGAGGCGATCGCCCTCTACGAGCGTCGGGCCGGGATGGGCGGCTGGGGCGAGGAGGTCTACTGCTCGCTTCTGGAGGCCGGAGTCCTGCGCGCGGAGCGGACCGACGACTGGCCGGGCGCGATGGACGCGTTCTCCCGGGCGTGGGACGGACGCCCTCAACGGCTGGAAGCCTGCTACGAGTTGGCATCCCGTCTGCGCCTCGCCGGCCGCTACCGCACCGCGTACGCCCTGCTCGCCGACGCGGTCGGCAGACCGGAACCCGACGACCTGCTCTTCACCAGACCCTGGGTGTACCGGTGGGGGCTCCTCTTCGAGTTCTCGATCGCCGCCTACTGGGTGGGCGAGTTCGCGGCCTCCGTCGAGGCGTGCGACCGACTCCTGTCCCTGCCGGACCTGCCCGCCGCCGTCCGCCAACAGACCCTGGCCAACCGGGAGTTCTCCGCCCCGCACCTCGCTGCGGTACCCGTGCGCAGACCGAAGGTCTCCCGGGCGGGCAAGGCGGCCAGGGGGAGGAAGAAATAGGCGCCCGCTACTTCTGCTTGTCCGCCCGGTAGAGCTTGATATCCCTGTTCACGAACAGGTGCACGTACCCGCACCGCCAGCAGATCAGGCCGGTGGCGTTCTCGTCGGCCCAGCCCAGCTTCATGAACTCCATGCCGGTGCTGTTGAGCAGAACGCCCCGCTCGCGGAACAGGTCCCCTTGGCAGACCTGGCAGTTGAGCCAGACGCCGTCGCCCAGTGCGGCGCGTACCGGTTTCGCCATCGTGTGAACTCCCCCGTTCCTGGCATGTGTTGACCAAGATTACGGGGCGGTCGCGGTCGCGGAAGGTGACTGCGGCGGGTAGCTCGGGTGCAGGGAGGCGGAGAGCGGGGCCAGGGTCGCGCACAGTGCCGTGGGGAACTTGGGCTCCACGCGTCGTACCGCCTCGCAGCCTCCGGTCGAGCTCGCCGTGATCGTCTTCCAGCCCGCGGGCTCGGCGCGGAAGAAGACGCGGTCGCCCAGGCGGGACGTGCAGCCGGACGGGGTCGCGGTCGTGTCTCCGCAGACCGGGCCCGTACGCCAGGAGAAGTCGATGACCAGCCACTTGCCGTCGCAGTGTTCCGCCTCGCGGTAGCTGTGCTCGGGGGCGTCGGCCGAGATCATCGCCTGCTCGTAGGAGCGGACGGTGCAGCCGGTGGCCGGCGGGTGACAGCCGAGTTCGCCGCACAGGCGAAGTGCGGGCAACTTGGCGCCGTCGGTGGTGAATTGGGTGTCCTGGTCCACGACCAGTTGCTGGTTGCCCAGGGGCTTGGGCAGCACGAGTCGCGTCGAGGCCGTACGTTCCCCGGTGCAGCCGGAGCGCCGGTCCCCGACGGGGAGGAGTAGGTGATCTGGACCCACAGGATGTTCCGCTCGGAGGCGGTGAGTGCGGCCCTGAGCGCCCGTACGCACGGGTGCTTGCCGTCGGGCACCCGTGTGGTCAGGGTCAACGTGCGCTGATCCGACGCGAGTTGGGCCGCGGTGACCGCGGAGGGCTGCATCGTGGTCCAGGAGATCGACGCAGTCGGTGTCGCTCCGTTCGCGTCACCTGCCACCTGCGTCCCGCAGCCGCCGAGAAGCAGTACGGCCAGGGCGCAGAGGGTGGCGGCCACTGCCGCCCCAAGTGTTCTGGCTGGTCGCACGAGCGCTCAATCCCCCCGGATCGCACCGACGTCGACTCCGGCGCATGGGGCACCGGCATTAAGTACGGGATCAATATAGGGAGTTCAGTGCACGGCGACCCACTCGGCCACCGTCGTGACGTCCGCCTGTATCGGGAACACCTTCTCCGTGAGGACCCGGTGCACCTCGGGGTCGTTGTCGAGGCAGCCGTCGGACAGGACCGTGAGCGTGAAGTCGAGATCGGACGCCTGGCGGAGCGTCGACAGGACGACGCCGCTGGTGGCGATGCCGGTCAGGGCCAGGTGGTCGATGTCGCCTGCCCGCAGCACCATGTCGAGGTCGCTGCCGGCGAACGCGCTGACGCGGCGCTTGGTGACGAGGATGTCGCCGGGTTCGGGGGCCACGTCCGGGTGGATCTCGTTGGCCCGGGCGGCGGCGGCCGGTACCTGGACGCCCGCGAGCCTGCCGAACATCTTGTTGCGCGCGCTGACCTCCGGGGCACCGGGGCGGAAGCCGACGGTCACGTAGATGACGGGGACGCCGTCCGCGCGGGCCGCGTCGATCGCCTTGCGCAGGCGCGGCAGATAGGCCGGGTCGGGGTAGCGGTCGACGATGACGCGCTGGACGTCCATGACGAGAAGGGCTTGCTTGGACACCGTTGTCCTTTCGGACGGGAGGGGCAGACGAGAAGTGCGCATGGGAGGGCAGGGCGTGAGGGGGGCACACGTGAGCGGGGCGGGCTAAGTCATCACGTGATTACTTGCTTAACGTAACCATGCCCTGTAGTCATGTCAACGAGTGATTACTTGACCTGCCCGAGGAGGCTGCCGGTGGAGACGAGTGAGGCCGACGGACCCCGGCGGCGGGACGCGGCGGCGACCCGGCAGGCGCTCCTGGAGGCCGCGAGCAGCCGGTTCACCCGGCTCGGGTACGACCGCACGACCCTGCGGGACGTGGCCGCCGACGTCGGGGTCAACCTGGCGCTCATCAAGCGGTACTTCGACTCGAAGGAAGGGCTCTTCAAGGCGGCGCTGGCCTCGACTCCCCGCTTCCTGGGCCGCGGCGATCACTTCCCGCAGGACCGGGCAGACCTCGCCGAGGCGCTCAGTCACCAACTCTCCGCCGGTGCCTGGCCGGAGTTCGGCGAACACCCCGTGCTGATGCTGCTGCGCGGCTCCGGCGACGAGCGCGTGGACGCGCTGCGCCGCAAGGCCCTCGACGAGTTCGGGCGGCAGATCCTCGAAGCGTCCGGCGGGGGACCGGCGGGGGAGGACGACGACGAACGGCTGCTGCGGGCGCAGCTCCTGGTCGCGCTCGGCGTCGGCGTCGCCGTCGTACGGTCCGCCGTAGGCCTGCGGCCCCTGCGTGACGCGACCGCCGGTCAACTGGCCGCGCCCCTGCGGGAGATCGTCGACGCGCTGCTGACGCCCCCTGCCGACGACCGCTGAACTCCCGCACAATGCACGGGTGGACGACTTCATGATCCGCCCCGCCGAACCCGCCGAGCTGGAGGCCGTCGCAGAGCTGCGGTGGCAGTGGCTTCTGGAGGGCGGCGACCAACCCGTCACCCTCCGCGGGGAGTTCGTCCGGTACTTCGTCGACTGGGCGGCGGAGCACGCCGGTTCGCATCGCTGCATGGTCGTCGTGCGGGACGGTTCGGTCATCGGGATGGCCTGGCTGGCAGTCGTCCAGCGGGTGCCGAGTCCGCGTGCCCTGCACCGGGCCTCCGGTGATCTGCAGTGCGTGTACGTGGTCCCCGGCGAGCGGGACAGCGGGGTCGGCGGCCGGCTCGTGGAAGCGGTGTTGAGCCGCGCCCGGGACCTCGGCCTCGAACGCGTCACCGTCCACTCCTCGCCCCGGGCGATCCCCGCGTACGCCCGCCGCGGCTTCGCCTCCTCGCCCCGGCTGCTGCACACCCATGTCTCCCGCGCGGACTCGTACCCGTGACCCATGAGGAGGGTGCCGTACCGCATCCGTACGGGGAGTTGAGGCGTCCTGACTGATATGGACGCCCCTGTGAAGTTCGAGAAACCCTCCGCGCGGCCCGCGCCGCAGTCGCCCGAGGGATGTCTCGCCGTCGCGATCCGGGTTCCGGTGCGGATCGTCGTGCTCGTGCTGGTCGTGCCGGTGCGGGTGGTGTGGGACACGCTGGTGGTCGGCGGGCGGTTCCTGTGGCGGACCGTGCTGCGGCCGGTGGGGCGGGCGCTGTTCGTGTGGCCGTTGGTGGTGCTGTGGCGGTGTGTCGTCGTACCCGGCGCCAAGGCGGTCGGCCGGCTCGTGAATTGGCTTGTCCTGGTGCCGCTGGTCTGGCTGTACCGGCATGTGCTGACCCCGCTCGGGCACGCCCTCGCCTGGACGGCGCGCGGGATCGGGAGCGGGCTGGCGTGGGTGTACGCGCGCGTGCTCACTCCCGTCGGGCACGCGTGCGTGTGGGTCGTCGAAGGGGTGACCGCAGCCGTCGCTTGGCTCGGGCGGTATCTGCTCGTCGTGCCGGCCGGGTGGCTGTACGCCTGGGTGCTCGCCCCGGTCGGGCGGGCGATCGCCTGGTGCGGGCGGGGGCTGCTGTGGCTGGCGAACGCCGTCGGTACCGGTGTCGGTGTCGTCCTGTACTGGACGGCCCGGATCCTGCTCGTACTGCCCGCGATCGCGCTCTGGCGCTGGGTGCTGGCACCGGTCGGGCGGATCCTCGCCGTCGTGGGACGGGAGGTCTGGGACGCCCTCGGGCACGCCTGGCGGATCGCCGGGCACATCTCGCTCGCCGTGGGACGGGCGCTCGCGACCCTCTTCCGGTGGATCTTCGTGGCGCCGGTGAGCTGGGTGTACCGGACCGTCCTCACCCCGGTCGGACACGTCGTACGGGACCTGGTGCTGCGGCCCGCCGCCGAGGCCTCGCGCGCCGTGGGCCGGGTCACCCGGCAGGCGCTGACCGCCGCACGCGAGTCCGCCCGGCAGGCGCGCGCCGACTTCCGGCGGGTGGTCTTCGGCGAGCCCCGGCAGCCCCAGCCGGTGGAGCGACGGGAACCGATGGGCGACGAGACACGTACTCTTGGTAGAAGTACGACCGTTCTCACGAAGGACTAGGACACTGGGCAAGCGACAGCCCGAAGGCCCGCCGCCCGCACCCGCGGTGCAGCGCATCCGACTGCGCTACACCAAGCGCGGCCGCCTCCGGTTCACCAGCCACCGTGACTTTCAGCGCGCCTTCGAGCGTGCGCTGCGCCGCGCCGAGGTGCCGATGGCGTACTCGGCGGGGTTCACGCCGCATCCGAAGGTGTCGTACGCCAATGCCGCACCCACCGGCACGGGCAGTGAGGCGGAATACCTGGAGATCGCGCTCACCGCAGAGCGCGACCCCGACAAGCTGCGCGAGCTGCTCGACGAGTCGATGCCTGTCGGGCTCGACATCGTCGACGCGGTCGAGGCCCGGACCTCCGGGCTCGCCGACCGGCTCACGGCTTCCGTGTGGGAGCTGCGGCTCGACGGGGTGGCTCCCGAGGACGCCGAGCGCGCGGTGGCGGCGTTCAACGCGGCCGAGAGCGTCGAGGTCCAGCGCATGGCCAAGAACGGCTTGCGCACCTTCGACGCCCGTTCGGCCGTAGCGAGCCTTGAAGCCGTATCCGAGACGAACGGTCCACAGGCTGATAGGCCTACCGACCAGGCCTGTGCGATACTGCGGCTGGTTGTTCGGCACGTGACGCCTGCCGTTCGACCCGACGACGTCCTGTCCGGTCTTCGCGCCGTGGCCGACCTGGCGCCGCCGGTCGCCGTAGCGGTGACCAGGCTGGCGCAGGGGCTGTTCGATGAAGAGACCGGCACGGTGACCGACCCGCTCGCGCCCGACCGCGAGGCAGCAGTGACCGGGAATCCCACGGTCGCCGAAGCTGCCGCCGCGAAGGCGCCGGCGTAGGGAAGGTTCCGCGTAGGGACGGACGTCGTAGCGCCGCCCTCGGACTCGGGAGCCACCTGGGTCGGGCAGCGCACCGACCACAAGACTTTCGCCAGGCCGTCCGCAACTGGGCGTACGGAACCGGCGAGACAGGACACAGAGAGCTCCCGTGCGGCGCCCGCGCCCCGGACGGCGGCACCGCGCAACGCGCGAGCCGCGGACGTCACCGGCATCCAAGCCGGACCAGGCGCGGCGCCCGGGAGCCTGACGGGAGAAACGCCCGCATGCTCGAACCGACCGAGCCCCTTGAGGGTTCCGAACCGAACACCCCCAGCGACACGCTGCCGCCGCGCCGCAGGCGCCGCGCCGCGTCTCGCCCGGCGGGACCGCCGACCGCCCCCGAGGGCGCGGTCGAGAACAGCGCTCCGGCCATACCGGCCGAGGTGAGCGACGAGAAGAACGAAACCGACGAGAGCGTCGTCGAGGTCAC
The DNA here is from genome assembly GCF_053598575.1 of Streptomyces sp. NPDC001100. Lineage (NCBI taxonomy): Bacteria > Bacillati > Actinomycetota > Actinomycetes > Kitasatosporales > Streptomycetaceae > Streptomyces > Streptomyces sp. NPDC001100. Next base: position 367,804 of record NZ_JBSFKO010000003.1, on the reverse strand, counting down.
CGAGGTGACCCCCGAGGCGCCCGTCGTCGTGGAAGCCGTGGAAGAGGCCGCGCCCGCCGGGCGTACGCGCCGTCGTGCGACCCGGAGGGTGTCCGCGCCCGCCGGAGCGCCCGAGGCGAGCGCGGTGCCCGAGGCGGCGGAGATCGTGGTGCCGGCCGTTGCCGCGCCTGCCGCCGTTGAGGAGACCGTGGCGGAAGAGGCCGCGCCCGTCGTGTCCGGCGAGGACGCGGCTCCGCGCCGCACCCGCCGCCGGGCAACGCGCAAGGTGACCGCGCCCGAGGCCGCTGCCCCCGAGGCCGTGCTGGAGCAGGCGGAGGAGCCTGCCGCGTCGGCCGTCGTCGAGGAAGCCGTAGCTGAGGAAGCCGTAGCCGTTGAAGCTCCGGTGGAAGAGGCCGCGCCCGCCGGGCGTACGCGCCGTCGTGCGACCCGGCGCGCCTCCGCGCCCGCCGGTGCGCCGCAGGCGGCCGGGGCCGTCGAGAACACCGAAGTGGCTGAAGCCGCCCAAGAGACCGAAGCGAGCGCAGCGCCTGCTGCCGCCGCCGCAACCGAAGTGACCGAAGGTGCCGCGCCCGCTGCGTCCGACGAGGATGCAGCGCCGCGCAGGAGCCGTCGTCGCGCCACGCGCCGTGTGTCCGCGCCTGCCGGGACGCCCGTGGGCGAGGAGGCCCCTGTGAACGACGAGACCACCGCGGACGCCGCGGAGACCAACACCGCCGCCGACGCTCCCGCCGAGGACTCCGGGCCGCGTCGTCGGCGCCGGGTCGCGCGGACCGCGGCCGGCGGGTTCTCCGCGCCCGCTCCCAAGAACGGCAAGACCGCCGAAGACGACGAGGGGCCGCGCCGGCCCGCGCGGCCCGCCGTGGCCGTGTTCCGGGCGCCCGTCTTCACCGAGCCGATGTTCCAGACGCCGGAGCGGGCCGCCGCCGCTGCCGCCGAGGAGGTGGAGGACGACGAGGAAGAGGTCGTCGTCGCCGAGCCCGTGGCCGTGGAAGTCGTCGAGGAAGAGACCGGCGGGCGTCGTCGGCGCCGTCGCCGGGGTGCCGCCTTCGAGGCCGAGCCCGTGGCTCCGGCCCCCGTCGAGGCCGCCGTTGTCGAGGAGGAGCCGGAGGAGGCCGACGAGGCCACCGAGGACTCCGCCGACGGCGACGAGACCGACGAGACCGAGGAGACCGGTTCGCGCCGCCGCCGTCGCCGTGGCGGTCGTCGCCGTCGCCGTGGCGAGTCCGCCACCGGTGAGGACGAGGCCGAGGACGGCGAGGAGTACGCCGCCGAGCAGGCCGCCGAAGACGCCGAGGACACCGCCGAGCAGGTCGAGGAGGACGCCGAGGAGGCGGACGAGGACCAGGGCGGCTCCGGATCGAGCAGCAGCCGTCGCCGGCGCCGCCGTCGTCGTCGCGCCGGTGACTCGGGCGGCGAGACCGAGTCGGTCTCCTCGTCGGACGACCCCGAGCGCACCGTCGTCAAGGTCCGCGAGCCGCGCGCCAAGAAGGACGACCACCCCAGCGACGAGGTGCAGTCCATCAAGGGCTCCACGCGTCTCGAAGCCAAGAAGCAGCGCCGCCGCGAGGGCCGCGAGCAGGGGCGCCGGCGCGTCCCGATCATCACCGAGGCCGAGTTCCTGGCCCGCCGCGAGGCCGTCGAGCGCGTGATGGTCGTCCGGCAGACCGGTGAGCGCACGCAGATCGGCGTCCTGGAGGACGGCGTGCTCGTCGAGCACTACGTCAACAAGGAGCAGTCGACCTCGTACGTCGGCAACGTCTACCTGGGCAAGGTCCAGAACGTGCTGCCCTCCATGGAGGCCGCGTTCATCGACATCGGCAAGGGGCGCAACGCCGTCCTGTACGCCGGTGAGGTCAACTTCGAGGCGCTCGGCATGGCCAACGGTCCGCGCCGCATCGAGTCCGCCCTGAAGTCGGGCCAGTCGGTCCTCGTGCAGGTCACCAAGGACCCGATCGGGCACAAGGGCGCCCGTCTGACCAGCCAGGTCTCCCTCCCCGGGCGCTACCTCGTGTACGTCCCCGAGGGCTCGATGACCGGCATCAGCCGCAAGCTGCCCGACACCGAGCGGGCCCGGCTGAAGACCATCCTCAAGAAGATCGTCCCCGAGGACGCGGGCGTCATCGTGCGCACCGCCGCCGAGGGCGCGAGCGAGGACGAGCTGCGCCGTGACGTCGAGCGGCTCCAGGGGCAGTGGGAGGACATCCAGAAGAAGTCGAAGAGCGGCGGCGGTTCGAACGCCCCGACGCTGCTGTACGGCGAGCCGGACATGACCGTCCGCGTCGTGCGCGACATCTTCAACGAGGACTTCACCAAGGTCATCGTCAGCGGTGACGAGGCGTGGGACACCATCCACGGCTATGTCTCGCACGTCGCCCCCGACCTCGCCGACCGGCTGTCCAAGTGGACGTCCGAGGTCGACGTCTTCGCGACGTACCGCATCGACGAGCAGCTGATGAAGGCGCTGGACCGCAAGGTCTGGCTGCCGAGCGGCGGTTCGCTGGTCATCGACAAGACCGAAGCGATGATCGTGATCGACGTCAACACCGGCAAGTTCACGGGTCAGGGCGGCAACCTCGAAGAGACCGTCACCAGGAACAACCTGGAGGCGGCCGAGGAGATCGTGCGCCAGCTGCGGCTGCGCGACCTGGGCGGCATCGTCGTCATCGACTTCATCGACATGGTCCTGGAGTCCAACCGGGACCTCGTCCTGCGGCGGCTCCTTGAGTGCCTGGGCCGCGACCGTACGAAGCACCAGGTGGCCGAGGTCACCTCGCTGGGCCTCGTGCAGATGACCCGCAAGCGCGTCGGACAGGGCCTCCTTGAGTCCTTCTCCGAGACCTGCGTCCACTGCAACGGCCGCGGTGTCATCGTGCACATGGAGCAGCCGACCTCGGTCGGTGGCGGCGGCAAGCGCAAGCGGCGCGGGCGCGGTGGCGACGGGCAGGACGCCCACGACGGTCACGAGACGCACGAGCACGATCACGACGCCGACGAGGTCGAGACCGAGGCGGAGGTGGCGGCCGAGGTCGCCATGCCGGTGCCGTTCGCCGAGACGGAGTTCCGTCCCGACGAGGACCTGTACAGCAGCGCCGCCGAGGCGGAGGCCGCGGCCACCCGTGGTGGGCGTTCGCGGCGCCGGACGAGCCGGCGGGCGTCGGCTCCGGCCGGTGCGCCGAGGGCCGAGTCCCGTGAGCCGCGGCAGCCGCGTGAGGTCCACGAGGCGCGTGAGGTGCGCGAGGAGGCCGAGCCGGCCGCCGTCGCGCAGGCCGAGCCCGTCGCCGTGGAGGACCCGGTGGTCGAGGCTCCGGTCGCTGCCGAAGCCCCTGCCGCCGAGGCCGCCGGGGTTGCCGACGACGCCGCGCCCAAGGGGCGTACGCGCCGTCGTGCGACCCGCAAGGCCACCGCGCCCGCCGGTTCACCGGCCGGGTCCGAGGAGGCCGCCGTCGTGACGGTCACCGAGGCTCCCGCACCGGTCGTCGTCGAGACGCCCGCGCCGGCCGCCCAGGTCGAGCAGCCCGAGGCGCCCGCCGAGAGCGCGGCTCCGGCCCGCCCGAGGCGTCGTGCCGTGCGCAAGGCGACCGCGCCCACCGCGTCGGAGGAGGCGGCCGTCGTGGTCGTACCGTCGACCGTGACGGCGGAAGCCCCGGCTGCCGTAGAAGCCGAGGCCGACGCCGAGGCTCCGGCCAAGAAGACGGCCGCGCGCAAGGCCGCCAAGAAGGCCCCGGCGAAGAAGGCGGTCGCCAAGAAGGCGGCGGCCACCAAGACCGCGGCAAAGAAGACGGCCGCGAAGAAGACGACGGCCAAGAAGGCCGCCAAGACCACGTCGAAGAAGACCGCGGCGGCGGAGCAGACGAGCCCGTCCTCCGTCACCGCCTCCACCGACGAGGGCTGAACCCAGGGCGGGTGCGGCCGGTCCGTGTGACCGGTCGCACTCCCCACGGGCCCGGTTTGACCCGTTCGGCCGCGGCCCCGTAACCTTGACTGTCGGCGTGTCCACTGGTGACACGCCACATCCCCGTAAACCTCTTCCTCCCGGGCGTGTTCCGCCGGGAGAGGCCGTCTGCTCTGCAGGGCGGCTGGACTGCGGGGGTGCCGTTCCCGAGCGAGAGAGTGAGATCCGCGTGTACGCCATCGTGCGCAGCGGTGGTCGCCAGCACAAGGTTGCTGTCGGCGACATCGTTGAGGTTGACAAGATTTCCACTGCCAAGGTTGGCGACACGGTCGAGCTCTCGACCCTGCTCGTTGTCGACGGCGACGCTGTGACCAGCGACCCGTGGGTCCTGGCCGGCATCAAGGTCCAGGCCGAGGTCGTGGACCACCACAAGGGCGTCAAGATCGACATCCTTCGCTACAAGAACAAGACCGGTTACCGCCGTCGTCAGGGCCACCGCCAGCAGTACACGGCGATCAAGGTCACTGAGATCCCCGCGGCTGCGAAGTAAGGGACTGAGGAGAGATGGCACACAAGAAGGGCGCATCGTCCACTCGGAACGGTCGCGACTCCAATGCCCAGCGGCTCGGCGTGAAGCGCTTCGGCGGTCAGGTCGTCAACGCGGGTGAGATCCTGGTCCGCCAGCGCGGCACCCACTTCCACCCCGGTTCGGGCGTCGGCCGTGGCGGCGACGACACGCTGTTCGCGCTGAACGCCGGTGCGGTGGAGTTCGGTACCCACCGTGGCCGCAAGGTCGTGAACATCGTTCCGGTCGCCTGAAGCATCAGGTAACTGATTCAGGCAGCTGATCGGAAGCTTTCGCGAGGCGGACCTCACTTCCCTGGTGGGAAGCGGGTCCGCCTTTCGCGTGTTGAACAAGAGACATAGCTGAACCAAGAGACATTGCTGTAGGTAACTGGAGGCACATCCCATGACCACCTTCGTGGACCGCGTCGAGCTGCATGTCGCCGCGGGTAACGGAGGCCACGGCTGTGCCTCCGTCCACCGTGAGAAGTTCAAGCCGCTCGGCGGCCCGGACGGCGGCAACGGCGGGAGGGGCGGTGACGTCATCCTCATCGTCGACCAGTCCGTGACCACGCTGCTGGACTACCACCACTCCCCGCACCGCAAGGCCACCAACGGCAAGCCCGGCGAGGGCGGCAACCGCTCCGGCAAGGACGGCACGGACCTGGTCCTGCCGGTGCCGGACGGCACGGTCGTGCTGGACGGCGCGGGCAACGTGCTCGCCGACCTGGTCGGCCACGGCACCTCGTACATCGCCGCGCAGGGCGGCCGCGGCGGCCTCGGCAACGCGGCCCTCGCGAGCGCCCGCCGCAAGGCGCCCGGCTTCGCGCTGCTCGGTGTCCCCGGCGACCTCCAGGACATCGTCCTGGAGCTGAAGACGGTCGCCGACGTCGCTCTCGTGGGCTACCCGAGCGCCGGCAAGTCCTCGCTGATCTCGGTGCTGAGCGCGGCCAAGCCGAAGATCGCCGACTACCCCTTCACGACCCTGGTCCCGAACCTCGGCGTGGTCACGGCAGGCGAGACGGTCTACACGATCGCCGACGTCCCCGGACTCATCCCCGGCGCCAGCCAGGGCAAGGGCCTCGGCCTGGAGTTCCTGCGCCACGTCGAGCGGTGCAGCGTCCTCGTGCACGTCCTGGACACCGCGACGCTGGAGTCCGAGCGCGACCCGGTCTCCGACCTCGACATGATCGAGGAGGAGCTGAAGCAGTACGGCGGCCTCGGCAACCGGCCGCGCATGGTCGTCCTGAACAAGATCGACGTGCCCGACGGCAAGGACCTCGCCGAGATGGTGCGCCCCGACTTGGAGGCGCGCGGCTACCGCGTCTTCGAGGTGTCGGCGGTCGCCCACACGGGACTGCGTGAACTGTCCTTCGCCATCGCGGAGTTCGTCGCCGAGTCGCGGGCCGCGAAGCCGAAGGAGGAGGCGACCCGGATCGTCATCCGCCCGAAGGCGGTCGACGACAGCGGCTTCACCGTCGTACTGGAGGAGGACGGTCTCTTCCGCGTGCGCGGCGAGAAGCCCGAACGCTGGGTGCGCCAGACCGACTTCAACAACGACGAGGCCGTCGGCTATCTCGCCGACCGGCTCAACCGCCTCGGTGTGGAGGCGGAGTTGATGAAGGCGGGCGCCCGCTCCGGTGACGGCGTCGCGATCGGCCCCGAGGACAACGCGGTCGTCTTCGACTGGGAGCCGACCGTCATGGCCGGCGCCGAGATGCTGGGCCGGCGTGGCGAGGACCACCGGCTCGACGAGCCGCGGCCCGCGACGCAGCGACGTCGCGACAAGCAGGCCGAGCGGGACGAGGCGGCGCAGGAGTTCGAGGAGTTCAAGCCCTTCTGAGGTGGACGGGCGCGCTGATCGTCCCTTCGGGGTGAAGATCGTTTGCCCGGCGTAACCGAACCTGGCTGAGACCCGTTGCTCTAGGAGCAACGGGTCTCTTGCTGTGTGCTTATTTGTCATGGACGCGATACTTACTGTTCAACAGGCGGGACTCCGCGCACTGTGAGCTTCCAAGTGACCCAAGAGGCCAACGTCGCAAGGGAGTTCACGATGACCGGAGCCGTATCACCCGATCGACGACGTTTTCTCGCGGCCGGCGCGGCGGTGCTCGGGGCCGCCGCCTCCGCCCAGTTGTGGCTGCCGACCTCCGCCCGGGCGGCCGAACCCCGGCTGCCCGACGGTGTGTTCAGCCTCGGCATCTCCTCCGGCGACCCGCTGCCCGACGGCATCGTGCTGTGGACGCGCCTCGCCCCGGACCCGCTGAACGGCGGCGGTATGCCCGACCAAGTGGTCCCCGTGGAGTGGGAGATCGCGGAGGACGCCCGTTTCAGAAAGAGCGTGCGCCGCGGAGTCGCGCCCGCGCGGCCCGAGTACGGGCACAGCGTTCACGTGGATGTACGGGGACTGCGCCCGGGCCGCGACTACTGGTACCGCTTCCGCACCGGCGGCCAGCTCTCCGCCACCGGCCGCACCCGCACCGCCCCGCACCCGGACAGCTCCCACGGCCGGCTGCGGGTCGCGCTCGCCTCCTGCCAGAACTGGCAGAACGGCTACTTCACGCCGTACGCCGACATGCTGGCCCAGGACCCCGACTTCGTGCTCTTCGTCGGCGACTACATCTACGAGTCGGCGCCCTCGAACGCGGGGCCGCGCCGGCACGAGGGGACCGGGGAGCCGTACAGCCTGGTGCAGTACCGCAACCGGTACGCGCAGTACCGCAGCGACCCCGACCTGCTGGCGATGCACGCCAACACCCCCTGGGTGGTGACCTTCGACGACCACGAGGTGGACAACGACTGGGCGGGGGAGGTCCCGCAGGACCCCGACAAGCAGTCGCACGACGCGTTCGTGGCGCGGCTGACGGCGGCCTTCCAGGCGTACTACGAGCACATGCCGGTGCGCGCGAGCGCCGTGCCCGACGGGCCGCACATCCAGATGTACCGGCGCCTCGAATTCGGCCGCCTGATGCGCCTCAACGTCCTGGACACCCGGCAGTTCCGCAGCGACCAGGCGACCACGCAGGCCGGTGCCGAGGACCCGGCGATGACGATGATGGGCGCCGAGCAGAAGGCGTGGCTGCTGAAGGGGCTGCGCCACTCGCCCGCCCGCTGGAACGTGATCGCCTCGCAGATCATGATGGCCGAGACGGACATCCTGCTCGGCGCGGGCAAGCAGTGGTTCTACGACGCCTGGGACGGCTACCAGGTCGAACGCAACTCCCTGCTGCAGGACTTCAAGAGCGTCCGCAACCCCGTGGTGCTCAGCGGCGACCGGCACCTCACGATGATCAGTGACCTGAAGGAGGACTTCGCCGACCCGGACTCCGAGGTCGTCGGCGCCGAGTTCGTCGGTACGTCCATCTCCAGCAACGGCGACCAGGACCAGGCCGCCTTCCACGCCCAGTGGGACCCGCTGATGGCGGACAACCCGCACTGGAAGGTGATCGACGCCCACCGCGGCTACCACCTGTTCGACATCCGGCGGGACGGCATCGACGCGAAGGTGCGGGTCGTGGACACCGTGCTGAAGCCGACGGCCACGCCGAGCACCTATGCCTCGCTGCGCGTCGAGGCGGGCGATCCCGGGGTCCAGGTGGTCTGAGGTTCGTGAACCCCGTGTGACCGGAGCCTGGGACTCATCTGTGTCCCAGGCTCCTCTCAGGTCAAACTCAGGAACAACTCTTACCTTCCATTAACCATGGAGACGGACTGTATTAAGGAAGCGCTGCCCTCCGGGACCCGGCTGCTGCACATCGGCCCGCACAAGACCGGGACCACCGCCATCCAGGGCGCGCTGTTCGCCGCGAAGGACACGATGCCCGAGCACGGCGTCGACTTCCCCGCGCACAGCAGGCACCCGATGGAAGCGGCCCTCGCGGCCTGCGCCCGGCCCGCGATGATGGGCGACACCGTGCCCACCGACAAGCACTGGACGCGTCTCCTCGACGCCGTGCGCGCCACCGGCGAGCGCACCTCGGTGATCAGCAGCGAGTTCTTCGCCGACGCCGAGGACGACGAGACGATCGCCCGGATCGTGGAGCAGCTCGGCGGCGAGCGCGTGCACATCCTGATCACCCTGCGCCCGCTGGCGAGGATCATGCCCTCGCAGTGGCAGCAGTACGTGCAGAACGGCCTGCGCATGGGCTACGACAACTGGCTGGAGCACATGCTCCGCAAGGCGCCCTACGAGCAGCCCAACCCCAGCTTCTGGCGCCGGCACCGGCACGACCGGCTGGTGGAGCGCTGGACCCGGGCCGTGGGCCCCGAGCGGGTCACGGTCGTCGTGGTCGACGACGGCGACCGGGACGGGCTGCTGCGCACCTTCGAGGCGCTGCTCGGGCTGCCCGCGAATCTGTTGCGGCCGGTTCCGGACGCTGCCAACCGCTCTCTCACCCTCGCCGAGACCGAAATGCTGCGAAAACTCAATGTGGAATTCCGCGGCAATGGACTCCCCGACGAGCTCTATTCCAAGCTCGTGCGCAACGGCGCCGTCATGCATATGAAGAATTCGTGCAGCCCGACCCCGCAGGACGTGAAGATCACGACACCGCGGTGGGCCGTCGAGGCGGCGGGCGCGATCGGCGCCGAGATGGCCGGCACCATCGCCGCCACGGGCGTACGGATCGTCGGCGACACCGCGCTCCTGTCGGCCGTACCGAAGGCTTCGGAGCAGGTGCCCGCGGCGCCGCGGATCGCGCCCGAGGTGGCCGCGCAGGCGCTCTACGGGGCGCTCGCGGCGGTGGCCGCCGCGCCGGTGCGGCACACCGCTCCGGCGAAGGCGCGGACCGTTCACCAGACGTCGTCGAAGGAACTCGTACGAGTTCTCGGTCACCGTTGCCTGAAGAAGCTGCGGCGCCGCTGAGAGCCGCTGAGAGGTGTCGTCGCGCGGTCACCAGCAGTGCAAGATGAATGACAGGTGTCGCTCGCCTATGCGGTGGAGGTCACTCGCCTTGCACTGCGGTTACCGTGAGTGGGACCATTTGCCAGTTCCCCCGTTGTCCCGAGGTAGGTCAAGGTCGCCTGTGTCGCACATAGCCAAGCCCCGCACCACCGCAGTGATCCTGGCCGGCGGTACCGGCCAGCGCGTGGGTCTCTCGATCCCCAAGCAGCTGCTGAAGATCGCCGGCAAGGCAGTCATCGAGCACACCCTGACCACCTTCGAGAACGCCGAGTCGATCGACGACATCATCGTTCTGATGGCGCCGGGCTATGTTCCCGACGTCGAGAAGATCGTCGCCAAGGCCGGTTTCACGAAGGTCACCCGGATCATCGAGGGCGGCGCCACGCGGAACGAGACCACCGAGCGCGCCATCGCCGCCCTCGGCGAGGGCCTGGCCGAGGGTGAGGACGCCAACGTCCTCTTCCACGACGCCGTGCGCCCCTTGCTTTCGCAGCGCGTGATCGACGACTGTGTGATCGCCCTGGAGCGCTTCCAGGCCGTCGACGTGGCCATCCCCTCCGCGGACACCATCATCGTGACCCGCACGCACGGCGACGACGGCGAGTTCATCACCGAGATCCCGGACCGCTCCCGGCTGCGCCGCGGCCAGACGCCCCAGGCGTTCAAGCTGTCCACGATCCGCCGCGCCTACGAGGTCGCCGCCGGGGACCCGAACTTCCAGGCCACCGACGACTGCTCCGTCGTACTCAAGTACCTGCCGGACGTGCCGATCCACGTCGTCGCGGGCGACGAGTACAACATGAAGGTCACCCAGCCCGTCGACGTCTTCATCGCCGACAAGCTCTTCCAGCTCGCCTCCACGGCCGCCCCCGAGCAGGTCGACGAGGCCGCCTACCGCGAGCTGCTCACCGGCAAGACCCTGGTCGTCTTCGGCGGCTCGTACGGCATCGGCAAGGACATCGCCGAGCTCGCCGAGGGCTACGGCGCCAAGGTCTACGCGCTGGGCCGCTCCACCACCGGCACGCACGTCGAGAACCCCGAGGAGGTCGACGACGCGCTGTCCAAGGCCTACGCCGAGACCGGGCGCATCGACCACGTCATCAACACCGCGGGCGTGCTGCGCATCGGCAAGCTGGCCGAGACGGACAACGCGACCATCGAGGAAGCGCTGAAGGTCAACTACCTGGCGCCGGTGCAGATCGCCCGTTCCGCGTACAAGTACCTCGCCGAGACCAAGGGCCAGCTGCTGCTCTACACCTCCAGCAGCTACACCCGGGGCCGCGCCGAGTACAGCCTGTACTCCTCGACCAAGGCCGCGATGGTCAACCTCACGCAGGCCCTGTCCGACGAATGGGCCGGCGACGGCATCCGCGTCAACTGCATCAACCCGGAGCGCACCGCCACCCCGATGCGCACCAAGGCCTTCGGCCAGGAGCCCTCGGGCACCCTGCTCTCCTCCGAGGCCGTCGCCCGCACCTCGCTCGACGTGCTGCTCTCCGAGCTGACCGGTCACGTCATCGACGTCCGCCAGCAGGACCCGACGGCCGGGGCGGCCAAGGCCTCCGGCTTCGAGGCCGCCCTCGCCTCGGTGCTGGACGTCCAGGACGGCGTTTAATTAAGCCTGACTCTGAGATCCCGGTAAATTACTCAAAACCCCCAAGAGCAGGTTTATCAGTGATTTCCACCGCCATCCGCGTTGCCCGTGTGGGCAGCGCGGCCGAGCTCGCCGCGGCCGTCCTCATGATGCTGGGCTTCCCCGCCCTCATGCTGGCCGCGCTCGTCCCGAGCGTCCCCGCCTTCGCCGCGGCGGCCGTCGTGACGTACGTCGCCGACCACTATCTGCACCGCCAGGGCAGCTATCTGGTCAACCGCCTCAGCAAGGTCAGGGCGGGCCTGTCCATCCGCTTCCTGATCCGCCAGCTCCTGCTGATCCTGCTGCTGGCCCGCATGGACCTCTCGGACCACCTGATCTTCTACGGCGCCATCGCCTGCTTCATCGCGTTCTACGGCCTCCAGGCCCCGCACGGCGCGGTCGTCACGCTGATCCGCAACCGCCGCCGGATGCCGGTCGCCACCCGCAACGTCGACCTCGGCTCGCGCATCAACATCCCGGACGCCCCGCCGTTCGGCCTGCTGGAACGCTCCGCCGAGAAGATGCTCCACCTCGACCTGTTCGCCGTCGTCGGCCTGCTGATCTCCGCCCAGCTGGACTCGGCCGTCGCCGCCTTCATCGGCATCGGCGTCACCCTGTTCCTCGGCACCCTCTACGTCCTCGCGCTCGTCCCGTACATACGGGGTACGAAGATCCCGCCGACCGCCGAGGTCATCCTCGAAGCCGTCGACGACTGGCTGCACGAGTACCAGCCGCAGACCGTGCTCTGCTTCTCCGGCTCCAAGGACTCGGCCTACCAGGTCAACATGTGGCTGGAGACCATGGAGCAGCTGGAGTCCCGGCCCCTGGTCCTGCTCCGCGAGCGCGTCATACTGCAGAACCTCGCCCCCACCAAGGTCCCCGTCATCTGCGTCCCCGGCGGCGTGCACCTGATGAACATGGACCTCTCCAGCGTGCGCGTCGCGCTCTACGCGGCCAACGTCGGCAAGAACATCCACCTGCTGCGCGTCCCCACCATGAAGCACGTCTTCATCGGCCACGGCGACAGCGACAAGCTGGCCAGCGTCAACCCGTTCAGCAAGGTCTACGACGAGGTGTGGACCGCCGGCCGCGCGGGCCGCGACCGCTACGCCATCGCCGACGTCGGTGTCCGCGACGACGACATCGTCGAGGTCGGCCGCCCGCAGCTCGCCCCCATCCAGGGCTGGCAGGGCGTCCCCGAGGGCCGTATCCCCACCGTCCTGTACGCGCCGACCTGGGAGGGCTGGGACAACGACCCCGGCAACACCTCCCTGCTGCTGGCCGGCGAGAACATCGTGAAGAAGCTGCTCAAGGCCGACCCTCCGGTCCGGGTCCTGTACAAGCCGCACCCCTTCACCGGCACCGTCAGCTCCGCGGCCGGCTCCGCGCACCGCAAGGTGACCGCCCTGGTGGAGAAGGCCGCCGCCCAGCGCGCGACCGACCCGCGCTTCCAGGCCGACGCAGCTGCCCAGGCCAAGGCCAAGGCCGACATGGCCCGCATCGAGGCCCGGATCACCGAACTGTCCGGCGGCCCCGCCGACAAGGGCGACGAGGCCGAGCTCACCCGCGACGGCGTCGTCGACCTGGCCAAGTACGAGGAGATCGCCCGGCTGCGCGCCGAGTGGAACAACGCGTACTGGAAGTCCTTCGGCACCTTCGAGCACCGGGTCATCGCCGGCGCCGAACCGCGCCTGTACGACTGCTTCAACGTGTCCGACGCGATGGTCTCCGACATCTCCAGCGTGGTCTCCGACTTCATCGCGAGCGGCAAGCCGTACGCGGTCACGGACTCCGCGCAGCTCGGCGTCGAGGAGTTCAAGCGGCAGAACACGGCGGTGCGCGCCGCCGTGATCCTCTCCAACAAGGCCACCGAACTGGGCGAGCTGCTGGCGGCGGTCCGCGCCCCGGACGCCGACCCGCTGGCCGAGGACCGCAAGGAACTCAAGGAGTACCTGCTCGGCCCGGACGAGCCCACGTCCATCGAGCAGTTCAACACCGCGGTACGGGACCTGGCGCTCAAGTCCGAGGCCCGCAACGTCGGCCAGGAGCGGTCGGCGGCCACCGGTGACCCGGCGAGTCCGTCGGAGGCCCATCTGTCGGCCGACCCAACGGTCGGCTGACCTGCGCGAGTCAGAAATTGGTCAAGAAGAGCCCGGTTTTTGGGGAGTGATCCTCGAAAACCGGGCTCTTTTGCGTATCCCCTGCTGACGGAAGACAACCGATCCACTGCGTCGGCCGTCTTGTAGATGGCGATCCGGCCGATACGGGGGAAACACTCCATGGACGAAGGGGAGCGCGTGACCGTGACCCAGCCTGATGTGACCGTGGTCATCGGGGCGTACGAGGCGATGCCGTACCTCGTCGAGTGCCTGCGCTCGGTCGAGGCACAGACCCTGGACCCGGCCCGGATCGAGGTCGTCGCCGTGGACGACGGCTCGACGGACGGCACGGGGGAGTACCTGGAGGAGTTCGCGGCCCGCGCCGCGACCCACGTCACGGTGATCCGCCAGGAGAACTCCGGCGGCCCCAGCTCCCCGCGCAACGTCGGCCTCGGCAAGGCGACCGGGCGCTACGTCTTCTTCCTCGACGCCGACGACCGGCTCGCCCCCGAGGCCCTGGAGCGCATGGTCGCGATGGCCGACCGCAACGGCACCGACGTGGTGCTCGGCAAGGTCGAGGGCATCAACCGCGTCCCGCCCAAGGCCGCGTGGGTAGAGACGCTGGAGCGCACCGACGTCTTCCACTCCAACATCAAGTTCACGCTCAGTGCCCAGAAGCTGTTCCGCCGGGCGCTCCTGGAACGGCACAGCATGCGGTTCGACGAGTCGCTGTTCACCGGCGAGGACGCGCTGTTCACGATGGAGGCCTATCTGCGGGCCGACGGCGTCTCCGTGATCGCCGACCACACCTGCTACTACCTGGTGGGCCGCGACGACGGCAAACACGTGACGAAGAGCGGGAGTTACACCCTGCGCTTCGACTCCGCGCGCGCGTTGATGAACCTCATCGCGGAGATGGTCCCGCCGGGGGTGGAGCGGGACAAGTTGATGGTCCGCCCGTTCCTGGTGACCATGTTGCCGCAGTTCGGCCCCAAGTACGCGGGGGACAGCGAGCAGGTACGGCGCCACAAGTTCGAGCTGGCCAAGCCGCTGATGGCCGCGCACTGGACGGACGAGGTCGCCGTCCGCCTCAAGGTCGACGAACGGCTGCGACTGCATCTGGTCGCGCAGGAACGCCCCGAACTCCTGCTGGAGGTCGTCCAGTTCCTCAAGTCGAAGAAGCGCCCTGAGGCGGTGGTGGAGAAGCGGGGGCGTCGGGTGTACCTGGCGTATCCGCACTTCCGGTCGGGTGAGGCGGGACTGCCTGACTCCCTGTACCTGGCGGAACCTCGCGAGGCGCGTGCGGTGGAGGGATATCGGGAGGGGGGAGCGGGTGTGTTCTTGCGCCGGGTGGTGCGGAAAGTACGTCGGCTGCGGGCCGGTGGGGGCGGGCCGCGCAGTTCCCCGCGCCCCTGAAAGAACAGGGCGAGCCCGGCGTTTTTTGGGGGCGCGGGGCTGTGTCCATTTGCGGCTCCGCCGCGTGGGCGCGACCAGCCCCTCCGGCGCGCACCCGGAACTCAACCCCTCTGTCCGCGACCTGGACCAACGTGCACACCCCCACCCGGTTCGCGTAAATTGCCGCGGGTCACCCGAACTACCTGAGGGGATTCCGCCCGTGGCAGCCGCAAGGCAGGCCGTGACCGAGGCCCGCAGGATCGTCGTCAAGGTGGGTTCCTCCTCACTGACCACCGCGGCCGGCGGCCTGGACGCCGACCGCGTCGACGCACTCGTCGACGTCCTCGCCAAGAGCCGCAGCGGAGGCGAGAGAGAGGTCGTCCTCGTTTCCTCCGGTGCCATCGCCGCAGGACTCGCCCCGCTCGGACTGCGCCGCCGCCCCAAGGACCTGGCCCGCCAGCAGGCCGCCGCCAGCGTCGGCCAGGGCCTCCTCGTGGCCCGCTACACCGCCTCCTTCGCCCGCTACGGCATCCGCGTCGGACAGGTGCTGCTCACCTCCGACGACATGAGCCGCCGCTCCCACCACCGCAACGCCTCCCGCACCCTCGACAAGCTCCTCGCCATGGGTGCCCTGCCGGTCGTCAACGAGAACGACACCGTCGCCACGGACGAGATCCGCTTCGGCGACAACGACCGTCTCGCCGCCCTCGTCGCCCACCTCGTCCACGCCGACCTGCTGGTCCTGCTCTCCGACATCGACGGCGTCTACGACGGCGACCCCAGCAAGCCCGGCACCTCGCGGATAGCGGAAGTGCACGGCCCGCAGGACCTCGCCCACGTCGAGATCGGCAGCGCGGGCAAGGCCGGAGTCGGCACCGGCGGCATGGTCACCAAGGTCGAGGCGGCCCGTATCGCCGCCGCCGCGGGCATCCCCGTCGTGCTGACGAGCGCGGTCCACGCGACCGACGCCCTGAGCGGGGGTGACACCGGGACGTACTTTCACGCCACCGGAAAACGGTCCGCGGACCGGCTGCTCTGGCTGCAGCACGCGTCCACGCCCCAGGGCTCGCTGACGCTCGACGACGGCGCGGTGCGCGCGGTCGTGCAGCGCCGGATGTCGCTGCTGCCGGCCGGAATCGCCGCCGTGGAGGGCGAGTTCAGCGCGGGTGACCCCGTCGAACTCCGGGACGGCGCCGGGCACGCGGTCGCACGGGGCCTCGTCAACTTCGACGCCAAGGAGATCCCCCAGCTGATCGGCCGCTCCACCAGGGAACTGGCGCGGGAGCTGGGACCGTCGTACGAGAGGGAAGTCGTACACAGGGACGACCTGGTGATCCTCCACCCGTAAAACAACCGAAACGTCCGCCTCCCTCGGTGGACGTTCCGCAAAAGTGCCACACGGACGCCCCGCGCCTGCTCAACTTTGCTCAGGGACCCATCCGCGCGAGCACAGCAGCTCGACCATTGCGTAAGGAGGCCGTCGTGAGACGAGTGCGCCCTGGGGCGGCGGCGTCCCGCGGTGGTGCCACCTCCCGCGCGCCCGGCGAGGAGCGCACGCTGACCAGCGTCGCGGCCGGCGCCCGGTACGAGGGCGAGGAACCCAAGGACCTTCCCCGGCTGTGGCATGTCACCCTCAGCGTCTCCGGTGGCGAGGCCCCGCTGAAGGAGGTGCGGCGCGGTCTGGAACAGCTCGCCCACGACCACCCCTTTCTGCTGACCAGCCGCTACGCCAACGACCACGCGGAGATCCGCTACTGGGAGGAGGCCCGCGACCTGCACGACGCCGCCGCCGTCGCGCTGCGCCTGTGGGGCGAGCACCGCCAGACCGCCAAGCTGCCGCCGTGGGAGATCGTCGGCCTGGAGGTCATCGACCGCGAGACCTATCACCAGCGCATTTCCGAGGGTTACGGCCCGCTGCCCGCGACCCCCGTCGGCGTCCATCCGTTCTGAGACCCGCCGGCCTCGGACCCCCGACCCTCCGGGATCCGTTTTGAGCCGTCTTCGGGCCCTTCCGCGCCTGTCTCGCGGTTTGGGATAGCCGGTGGACGCCTCGGCCCGGCGCACTACCCTTCCCTCATGACCACGCTCTCGCCGTACGACTCCATGTCCCCGGTCACCCGGGCCGCCTACCGCGCCAAGTCCGCCGCCGCCGACCTCGCGCCGCTGCCCCGGGCGGAGAAGGACGACGCGCTGCTCGCCATCGCGGACGCGCTGGAAGTCCGCACGAGCGAAATCGTCGAGGCCAACGCCAAGGACATCGCCAAGGCCCGCGCGGCCGGCACCAGCGAGACGGTCATCGACCGGCTGACCCTCACCCCCGAGCGCGTCCGGGCCATCGCCTCCGACGTCCGGGACGTCGTCGCGCTGCCCGACCCGGTCGGCGAGGTCGTCCGCGGCTCGACCCTCCCGAACG
Source organism: Streptomyces sp. NPDC001100 (assembly GCF_053598575.1). Classification (NCBI taxonomy): domain Bacteria; kingdom Bacillati; phylum Actinomycetota; class Actinomycetes; order Kitasatosporales; family Streptomycetaceae; genus Streptomyces; species Streptomyces sp. NPDC001100. Next base: position 350,905 of record NZ_JBSFKO010000003.1, on the reverse strand, counting down.
GCGTCGACCTGCGCCAGGTCCGCGTCCCCCTCGGCGTCGTCGGCATCATCTACGAGGCCCGACCGAACGTGACGGTCGACGCCGCCGCCCTCTGCCTCAAGTCCGGCAACGCGGTCCTGCTGCGCGGCTCCGCCTCCGCCTACGAGTCGAACACCGCCCTCGTGCGCGTCATCCGCGACGCCGTCGGCGGCGCCGGACTGCCCGCCGACGCCGTGCAGTTGGTGCCCGGCGAGAACCGCGAGAGCGTCCGCGAGCTGATGCGCGCGCGGGGCCTCGTCGACGTCCTCATCCCGCGCGGCGGCGCCTCCCTGATCCAGACCGTCGTCACCGAGTCGACCGTCCCCGTGATCGAGACCGGCGTCGGCAACTGCCACGTCTACGTCGACGCGCACGCCGACCTCGACATGGCCATCGACATCCTGATCAACTCCAAGGCCCAGCGGCCCAGCGTCTGCAACGCCGCCGAGACCCTCCTCGTCCACCAGGACATCGCCCCCGAGTTCCTGCCCCGCGCCCTGGACGCCCTCGCCGAGGCCGGCGTCACCGTGCACGCCGACGAGCGTGTGCTCGCCTACGCCAAGGAGTCCGCGGCCACCGTGGTCGAGGCCACCCCCGAGGACTGGGACACCGAGTACCTCTCCTACGACATCGCCGCCGCCGTCGTCGACTCGCTCGACAAGGCCGTCCAGCACATCCGGCTGTGGAGCTCCGGCCACACCGAGGCGATCGTCACCTCCTCCCAGCAGGCCGCCCGCCGCTTCACCCAGCTGGTCGACTCCACCACCGTCGCCGTGAACGCCTCCACGCGCTTCACGGACGGCGGACAGTTCGGCTTCGGTGCGGAGATCGGCATCTCCACCCAGAAGCTGCACGCACGGGGCCCGATGGGCCTGCCGGAACTGACGAGCACCAAGTACATCGTCACCGGCGACGGGCACATCCGCCGCTGAGCCGGAGGCGTTTGGCATATGTCGGGGGCATAGGTCCTCGTGGGTGGAGAGGTATCTCACCCTGCGGATGAATTTCCCTACCGCCTGCCCAAATTGACCCCCCAGGTCTACTCTGGAGAGGTGCCGGAGGACGTGGGGGGCACGCCGTTCCCTGACGGCTGGGAGCCCGACGACGACCACGACCGCGGAATGTCGGACGAAGAATTCGACTCCGTGGTCTTCGACGAGGCCTTCGTACGGGCGGCCGTAGTACACGAGCCAACCGCCGTCGAGCGTCTCCTTGCCGCCGCGCAGGCGAGAGCCGAAGCCTCCGAGGCCGAAGCCCGCCGCGCCCAGCGCGGCAGAGGCCCACGAGGCGACGACGACCTCTTCGAGGACACCTACGGACGCGATTTCGGCCATGATCCGGAACTCGACGACCTGGACGACACCGACCTCGTCGAGGGCCGCTACGGAGCCCCGGGAACGTACGGCAAACAGGTCCGCTGGCACCGCCCCGTAGCCTGGCTGCTTGCCCTGGTGATGGGCATCGGCATGGTCGCCCTGGCCTTCTCCGCGGTCTACCGCGGCGCGTCCTCGGGCAGCAGGGACCGCGTCCCGCCCCCGGCCTCCACCGGCGTGGAACAGGGCACGGCGGCGGCACCCTCCGTCTCCGCGGACAACTCCCAGCCACCACTGTCGGCCGTACCGCGCACGCCCTGACCGACTTGTGGCCGCTGTGACCGGCTCGTTGAGAACCTGTCAGAACTTGTCGTGTACCAGGGCGTTTACCTGAGGCTCCGGAGACCTACTCTGAAAGTATGGGCGGTCCAGGAGACCCACCCGAGGGGACGCCCGAGGGCGCTCCCGGGGGTGGTGAGGACGAGTACCGATCCGTCGTGTTCGACGAGTCGTTCGTCCGTGCTGCCCGTCTCCAGGAGTTCTCCGCGCGGGAGCGCATGGCGGACCACGCCCCCGCCGTCCGCCGCCGCCCGGCGCTGCGCCGCGGTCTCTCCCGCCAGGCCCTGATCCTGGTCATGCTGATCGCCATCGCGTTCGGCACCGCGATCTACATGGGCGTACGGCACCCCTACACGACCCCCACGGCCCAGCAGCCCGCCGAGCCGCTGCGGATGACCGTCATCCCGCTGTCCCCGCAGGGCAAGGTGCCGGGGGCGGCCGACGCCGAGTACCTCTTCGCGCGCAGCCCCGCCGCGCAGTTCGACGTGGGCGGCGACGGCATACCGCTGCCGGCCGCGCGGCGCACCGCGCACTTCTCGGACAGCCAGGTCGTGGCCGCCCTGAGCACAGCCAAGGACTACATCGTGGAGTCCTCGCTCTACCCGGCCGTGCTCACCGGCGGACAGATCCGCCCCGCGCGTGTCCTAGTCGACCCCGACCAGCTCGACCAGTTCGACCAGAGCTTCGAGCACCCGGCCGCCGACGGCCGGCACGAGCCCACCGGATGGCTGGTTCGCTTCGACCCGGCACGCGCCGAGCTGGCCGACCGCAAGATCCGCGTCCAGGGCACCCTCCAGGCCACCGAGATCGACTCGTCCACCCTTGAGGTCACCGCCGACGGAACCTTCGTCTACGCGCTCCGGCCGACCGGCTCCGGCGACAAGGCCCAGGCGTCCCTGTTCACCGTCCGCCGCGAGCTCCAGTTCCGCTTCGACCGCGACGACCTGCGCATGGATCAGGCCCAGATCGTCACCTCCTACGTCCAGGCAGGCCCGCTGTCCTGCGCCGAGGACTCCGTCACCTATCTGCGCCCCCTGCTCGCCGGCCAGACCGCCAAGGCGGGCGGCCCGGCCGGCACCGACCCGTTCGCCACGGGCAGCGCCACGGCCCTGTGCGGCTCACTGGCGGCCGGCGCACAGCCGAAGGTGTGAGAACCCTCCATCCACGGCCGTGCGAGGCCGCCCTGCGTGCGAGCCGGGGTCGCGCCTGGTCACCCCGGGTGTGAACCGGCGCCGCGCCCGGTCGTCGCAGGTATGAGGTCGGTGCGGTGTGTGTCCGCCCGGTCAGTCCTCGTCGCGCGGCGGGGTGTCCGTGGGCGGCTGCTCGGTGCCGTTGGCCGATTCGGTGGGCGGTCCGTCCTGCGGGGTCGTGCTCGCGAAGCCGCCGAAGCCGCGCCGCACCCGGCCGCCCAGGTCGCCCGCGCCGCCGGCGATGTCGCTGACCAGCTTCATCAGCGGGTCCTTGGAGCTCTTGACGTTGCTGGCATAGCTCGCCGCAGACTCGCGGAACGAGTCCGTGACCGAGGTGTCCTTGTCCTCGCTGCGCCGCGGGTAGTGCCCGTCCATGATCCGCTGGTAGTCGCGGGACTCGGACCACTTCTTCAGCTCGGCCGCCCGCACCGTGGTGAACGGGTGGGAGCGGGGCAGCACGTTCAGGATCTTCAGGACCGAGTCGCGCAGGTCGCCGCCCGACTCGAACTCCTCGGCCTGCTTGAGGAACGCGTCCACGTTCATCTCGTGCAGGTGGTTGCCGCCCGCGATCTTCATCAGGCCGCGCATCGAGGCCCGCAGGTCCTGGCCGACCAGCAGGCCCGCGCGGTCGGCGGACAGCTCCGACTTGCGGAACCACTCGCGCAGCGCCGTCACGATCGCCAGGATCGCGAGGTTGCCCAGCGGGATCCAGGCGACCTTCAGGGCCAGGCTGGTCAGGAACAGCAGGATCGTGCGGTACACGGAGTGGCCGGACAGCGCGTGGCCCACCTCGTGGCCGACGACCGCCCGCATCTCCTCCTCGTCGAGCAGCTCGACCAGGCCGGTGGTGACGACGATGATCGGCTCGTCCAGGCCGATGCACATCGCGTTGGGCTGCGGGTCCTGGGTGACGTACATCGGCGGGACCTTCTCCAGGTCCAGGATGTAACAGGCGTCCCGCAGCATGTCGTTGAGGTGTGAGAACTGCTGGTCCGACACCCGCACCGAGTCGGACAGGAACAGCAGGCGCAGACTGCGCTCGGGCAGCAGCCCGCTGAGCGCCTTGAACACCGTGTCGAACCCGGTCAGTTTGCGCAGCGCCACCAGGGCGGAGCGGTCCGCCGGGTGCTCGTACGCGCGCGAGGAGATCCCCGGGAAGCGCCTGCGCTGCCTGCTCGGCACGTTCTCGTGCGCGTTCTGCTCGTGGCCGTCTTCGGACATGTGGTCCCCCATGTGCGTCTGTGTGCGCTGAGTGCCCCCGAAGCAGAGCCCAGCCTAGGCGGAGATACCGTGGACGGGCAGTACAGCGAAGGAGTCAACGCATGGAGCCCCATTCCGCAGCCGCCTGGCTCGCAGAGGCCGCGAACGCCGCCCCCCAGCACGGATCGGGGGATCTGCTCAGGGTCGTACTGGTCGTGATGTTCCTCGGCTGCATCCTGACCGCGTGGTTCCTGCTGCGCGGATACAAACAGAAGGACGACTGAGACGCCCGACGAGTTCCCTGCCGGCGCCCATGTCCGGTTCCCAATGGCGGAGTCGGCGTGATCGCCGCCCGGGCGCCCGCTTACCATGGGCCGACATCTTTATCCCGCCCACACCGGATAGGTTCTGCTGAAGATGAGCTTCCACGGCACTGCTGCCCAGTTGGTCACTCTTGCCGCCGAGGGTGAGGGCGGGGGCAACCACGAGAGCCTCCAGCCGATCGTCACCGGTGGCAGCGCTTTCATCATCCTGCTGCTCCTGCTGTGGATCACCACCCGCTTCAACCGCGACCGCTAGGGTCTGTCCCTTCTGTCCACCGGACGGGTCCCGGGGCCTTCACACCGGGCCGGTAGGGTCTGCACGCATGGGAGAGCAGGACATGCCTACCGGTCCGGCGAACGACACGACGCGCGGCACGGAGAACCGAATGGTGAACGGCCCGCGCAACAACGGCCCGTCGAACCCCGGCAAGCGCCGTCTCGGCGTCATGGGCGGAACGTTCGACCCGATCCACCACGGACACCTCGTGGCGGCCAGTGAGGTCGCCGCGCAGTTCCACCTGGACGAGGTGATCTTCGTCCCGACCGGTCAGCCGTGGCAGAAGACCGACCGCAAGGTCGCCCTGGCCGAGGACCGCTACCTGATGACGGTCATCGCGACCGCCGAGAACCCCCAGTTCTCGGTGAGCCGTATCGACATCGACCGCGGCGGCCCCACCTACACCACGGACACCCTCCGCGACCTGCGCGCCCTCAACCCCGACGCGGACCTCTTCTTCATCACCGGGGCCGACGCCCTCGGCGCGATCCTGACCTGGCGGGACGCGGAGGAGCTGTTCTCCCTCGCGCACTTCATCGGGGTCACCCGGCCCGGCCACACACTGACCGACCCGGGCCTCCCGGAGGGCGGTGTCTCGCTGGTCGAGGTTCCCGCGCTGGCCATCTCCTCCACGGACTGCCGTGCGAGAGTCGCCAAGGGTGATCCGGTCTGGTACCTGGTGCCCGACGGAGTCGTGCGCTATATCGACAAGCGCGAGCTGTACCGCGGCGAGTGAGCCGAGAGGGGCACCGGTGAACGACCGATACGACGCCGGGTACGGCGGCGACCAGTACGAGCTCGTCGGCTACGACGAGTACAACCAGCCTGTCTACCGCCAGATCCAGACCCAGCAGACCCAACAGCCCCCGCAGCAGCAGCCGTACGACCCGTACGGGCAGCAGCAACAGCAGGGCTACGCCTACGACCCGTACGCGACGGGCACCCAGCAGCAGACGCCCGACTACGACACGGGCGCCCAACCGCAGACCCCGCAGTCCTACGACACCGGCACCCAGCAGGCCTACGACAGCCGGCAGGCGCCCCAGTCCGGCTACGACCCGTACGCCACCGGGACCACGACGGCCTACGACCCCTACGGGCAGACCGCGGCCGCCGGACCGCAGCCCCGGGTCGCCGAGCAGACCGCCTACATCCCGCAGCAGGGCGGCCCGGCCGAGGACACGAAAGCCCCGAAAACCCCGGAGACGGGTGAACGGGACTACCGCACCGAGCAGTTCGCCTTCGTGGAGGAGCCGACCGACGACTCCGAGGACGTCATCGACTGGCTGAACTTCACCGAGAACCGCACCGAGCGCCGCGAGGAGGCCAAGCGCCGCGCCCGCGGCCGCATGGTCGCCCTCGTCGTCGCCCTGGCCCTGGTCGTGTCCGGTGGTGTCGGCTATCTCTGGTACGCCGGGAAGCTCCCCGGAGTCTCCTCGCCCGCCTCGAAGTCCGGCACCACGACGGCCGCGGGCGCCCAGAACCGCGACGTGATCGTGGTCCACCTGCACAACACCGCGAAGGGCGGCACCTCCTCGGTGCTGCTCGTCGACAACACCACCCTCAAGCAGGGCACCACCGTGCTGCTGCCCAACTCGCTCGCCCTCACGGACGACGACGGCAACACGACGACGCTGGCCAAGTCGGTCGACGACGACGGCACCTCCGGGACCGTCGACCAGCTCAACACGGTCCTCGGCACCGACATCGAGGGCACCTGGCGCCTCGACACCCCCTACCTGCAGAACCTCGTCGACCTCGTCGGCAACATCGACATCGACACCAACGCCGACGTCCCCGACCCGGCCGCGACGAAGAAGGGCGCCGAGCCCCTCGTCCACAAGGGCAAGGACCAGACCCTCAGCGGCAAGATGGCCGTCGCCTACGCCACCTACCGTGCCTCCGGCGAGTCCCAGAACTCCCAGCTGGAGCGGTTCGGGCAGGTCATGCAGGGCGTGCTGCGCCAGCTGACCTCGGACCCGACGGCGGCGACCACCACCGTGCAGACCCTGGCCCAGATCCTCGACCCGCCCCTCACCGACAAGGACCTCGGCACCTTCCTCGCCAAGCTCGCCGACCTCGCCAAGAGCGGCGCCTACAAGACGGCCCTGCTGCCCGTCCAGAACGACGGCACGCTGACCGCACAGGCCTCCGCCAGTGTCGTCAAGGACGTCCTGGGCGGCACTGCGAAGAGCCCCGACGAGGGTTCGGCGGTCCGGGTCGCGGTCCAGAACGCCACCGGGGTCAAGGACGACACCGAGAAGGCCCGCGTCGTCCTCCTCAACGGCGGCTTCACCTTCCTGGAGGCCGGCACGGCGTCCGCGGCCTCGGCCAAGTCCAAGATCACGTACTCCGACGCGGCCGACAAGGAGAACGCCACCGAGGTCGCCAAGACCCTGGGCCTGCCCACCAGCACCGTGACCAAGGGCACGGTCGCCGCGAACGCGGACGTCTCGGTCGTACTCGGAGAGGACTACAAGCCGTCGTCGTCCTCATGACGAGGGCGCGGTGGCGGTAAGGCGCAGTGGCTGTGACGGAGAGCACGCCCCGGAGGCCGGAGCCGGTGTCCGGGCCGACGTCCGGGGCGTGATCCGTTATTCACGTGGGGTGCCGTCCGCGGTCCGTGAGACCCTTGAGGTCTGTTGACCGCCGACCGAAAGCCGCGTAGTGACCGCCACTGACCGCTCCATCGAGCTCATCTCCGCCGCCGCACAGGCGGCCGCCGACAAGCTCGCGCACGACATCATCGCCTACGACGTCAGCGACGTGCTGTCGATCACGGACGCCTTCCTGCTGGCCTCCGCTCCCAACGACCGTCAGGTCAAGTCGATCGTCGACGAGATCGAGGAGCGGCTCAGCAAGGAACTCGGCGCCAAGCCGGTGCGCCGCGAGGGCGACCGCGACGCCCGCTGGATCCTGCTCGACTACGTCGACATCGTCGTCCACGTCCAGCACAGCGAGGAGCGCGTCTTCTACGCCCTGGAGCGGCTGTGGAAGGACTGCCCCGAGCTGGATCTTCCCGCCGACGCCAAGCAGACCCGCGGCAAGGCCGCCGAGCACGCGAAGCTGCAGGCCGAGGAGGACGCCTCCGAGTTCGGGGAGGTGCGGTGAGCGCCGGCGCGGACGGCCGCAAGGCGGGCCGGGGCCGCCGCGTCATCCTGTGGCGGCACGGCCAGACCGCCTGGAACGTGGAGCGCCGCTTCCAGGGCACCACGGACGTCGAGCTCACCGAGACCGGCATCGGCCAGGCCCGCCGGGCCGCCCGGCTGCTGGCCTCCCTCAAGCCCGACGCGATCGTCGCCTCCGACCTGAAGCGGGCGGCGAACACGGCCGCCGAGCTGGCCGCCCTCACCGACCTCGACGTCACCCACGACGAGGGCCTGCGGGAGACGTACGCGGGCGTCTGGCAGGGGCTGACGCACGAGGAGATCATCGCCCGCCACGGCGAGGAGTACGCCGCGTGGAAGCGCGGGGAGCCGGTGCGCCGCGGCGGCGGCGAACTGGAGACCGAGGTCGCCGACCGGGCCGCACCCGTCGTGCTGCGGCACGCCGAGAAGCTGCCCGAGGACGGCACCCTCGTGGTGGTCAGCCACGGCGGCACGATCCGCACCACCATCGGACGGCTCCTCGGTCTGGAGTCCCCGCACTGGGAGAGTCTCGGCGGCCTCTCCAACTGCTGCTGGTCCGTGCTCGGCGAGGGCGCCCGCGGCTGGCGCCTGCTGGAACACAACGCCGGCACGCTCCCGGAACCGGTGCTCGGCGACGACGACTGAGCGGCCCTCCAGGGCCCCGACCCCGGATTTCACTTTCCGGCAGGTCGCAGGCTAAAGTTCTTCTTGTTCGCCCGCCGAGCGGGAAGAACACATGGGGCTATAGCTCAGTTGGTAG
>NZ_JBSFKO010000003.1:191139-342261 GCF_053598575.1 Streptomyces sp. NPDC001100 | reverse complement strand
TAAGAGCGCCTGCATGGCATGCAGGAGGTCAGGAGTTCAATTCTCCTTAGCTCCACAGATCGACACTCTTGAGTTGTCAAGGATCGAGAGTCGTCCATGATCGAATCGATGAGATCCCATCCCTTTCAGGGGTGGGATTTTTTCGTCGCTGTCAGCGTCTCCGTGCGCCGCCGGGTCTCCTCGTCGGCCGGGGTGTAGACGACGATCCGGCACTCCGGCATGCCGTTGACCGACAACGACACCGAGGTCATCCGGATCTCGCCCACCTCTTCGTGCCGGAACGTCTTCACCCGCCGCCCCGGCTCCGCCACGTCCCCGCTCCTCCACAGCCGCATGAAGAGCGGGCTCGCCGCCGACAGCCGGCGTATGAACTCCTCCCAGGCGGGCTCCCCGGTATGCAGTCCGTAGGCCGAGCGCAGCATTGCCACCATCACCGGCAGCTCGGTCTCCCGGAACATCAGCGGCGACTCCGCCTCCGGCACCGCGAACAGCCTCCACAGCGCGTTGGGCACCGAGCCGTCCGACAGCGGTTCGATCCCGACCAGGGCCCGGTAGACGGAGTTGGCGGCCAGGATGTCGAACCGCGAGTTGTAGACCACCGCCGGGCGTGGCTCGAGGGCGTCGAGGATGCCCTGGATCTCCGGCCCCACCGCCTGCGCGAGCACTTCCGGAGGATGCGCGTACGGCACCTCGGCCAGGTGGTACAGATGCTCCCGCTCCGGCGCGTCGAGCCGGAGCGCGCGCGCCACGGCGTCCAGGACCTGCGCCGACGCGTTGATCGGGCGCCCCTGTTCGAGCCAGGTGTACCAGGTGACGCCCACTCCGGAGAGCTGCGCGACCTCCTCGCGACGCAGCCCCGGCGTACGCCGACGGAAACCCGGCGGCATGCCCACGTCGTGCGGTGTCACCCTCGCGCGCCTGCTGCGCAGAAACGCGGCCAGCTCAGGTCGGCGGCGCTGTGTCGTCCCCATCGTCACATCCCCCATACTCGACGCCCGACTTGGTCCCTGCCAGGTGCTGCCAGTACCAGCATCAGCGGGCTCTCGGCACCCGTACCGGAGCGCCCCCACGCTCGACCGCATGACGACAACACCCCGGACGGAACCGGATTCCGCACCCGTTCCAACTCCTGCCACCAGTAAAGACCCCGGCACTGACAATCGCCGTGGGCCGATGCTCGCGGTCCTGCTCGCGGCCCTGTTCATGGCGCTGCTCGACGTGTTCATCGTCAACGTCGCCGCTCCCACCATCGGCAACGAACTCCACGCGTCCGGCGCCGACCTGCAGCTGGTGATCGCCGGCTACACCATCACGTACTCGGTGCTGCTGATCACCGGCGCCCGGCTCGGCGCCCGGCTCGGTCACGCCCGGGTCCACCTCGCCGGGCTCGCGCTCTTCACCGCCGCCTCGCTCGCCTGCGGCCTGGCCCAGGGCTCGACCGAGCTGATCGTGTTCCGCCTGATCCAGGGCTCCGGCTCGGCGCTGATGATCCCGCAGGTGCTCAGCCTCATCCAGCGGAACTTCGTCGGCGAGGCCCGGATGCGGGCGCTCGGCGTGTACTCGGCGGTCATCGCGGTCGGCGCCGCGGCCGGACAGATCCTCGGTGGCGTCCTCGTCGGCGCCGACCTGTTCGGCACGGGCTGGCGGCCGGTCTTCCTCGTCAACGTGCCCGTGGGCGTCGTACTCCTGTTCCTCGGCAGGCGCGTGCTGCCGCGCGACGGCGCAGCGGAGCCGGAGCGGGCGCGGGACTTCGACGTGCCGGGGCTGGTGCTGCTCGCCTCGGCCGTCTCGCTGCTGACGGTGCCGCTGGTACTGGGGCAGGAAGAGGGCTGGCCACTGTGGTCGTGGCTGTCGCTGATCGCGGCGGCGGTGCTTTTCGCCGCGTTCTGCGGCTACGAGTCCCGGCTCGCGCGGCGCGGGGGCGCCCCGTTGATCGCACCGCGTGTGCTGCGTCACCCCGGCATGGGTCTCGCCGTCTTCCGGATCCTGGCGGTGATGGCCGTCAACGCCGGTTTCCTGTTCGCGCTCACCCTGCATGTCCAGGGCGGCCTCGGCTTCAGCGCGCTGCGCGCGGGCCTGACCTTCGCGCCGACCGCGGTCGTCTTCGGGGCGGTCGGACTGACCTGGCGCCGCTGGCCGGCGGCCTGGCAACGGGCGCTGACCCCGCTCGGGTTCGTGATCGCGATGCCGTCCGTCCTGGGAGTCGGCCTGGCGTTCGAAGGCGGCGACCGCGGCGGGGCCGTACTGTACGTGGCGTACGTCGGCGTGGGGGCCGGGCTCGCGCTCGCCTTCAGCCCGACGCTGACGCGGGCCCTGGCGACGGTGCGGCCCGAGGACGCGGCGGACGCCAGCGGTCTGCTCTCCACGGTCGCGCAGCTGGGTCAGCTGCTCGGGGTCGCGGTTTTCGGCACACTGTTCTTGAACCGGCTTGAGTCACTTGGGGCCCCGGGGGCGTATACCTCTGCGAAGGCGCTTTTGGCGTGCATGTTCGCGCTGGCGGGGACGGCTGCGGTGGGTGCCGTGTCCGGACTGGTACTAAGGCGTCGCTGACCGTATTGGTCCGGCCGTGGCAGAATCAAACGGCCGGAAGGGGGCGCGGCCCGACGGGAGGGAGTAGCGATGCCTGCGAGCATCATCGAGGAGGTCGACCACCTCTTCGATGCGGCGTTGATACGAGATACGATCACCCGCCTGAGCTGCCCTTCCTGCGGTTCCGCCCACGTGGCCCAAGTCCTCGGTGACAACGGCGGAGTTTCCTACGTGTGCACGGCCTGCGGCCACAGCTGGAGCTGATCGATGGGTGCACACAGGCGAAAGTGCGACTGGTGCGGCAGTGGGACGCCGATCGTCCGTGACATGGAACCGGTGAATCCCGACTACCAGTACTGGTGCGAGGAGTGCGCGCGGGCGCTGATCATAAAAGGCGATCCGATCGAGACGTACCGCGAACTGGAGGGCGAGCCGATCTACGGCCGACTCCTCGAAGAGCACTGCACTTTGAAACGGTTCTATTCGTTCGTCACCGCTTGACTCGGGCCGGGACCCCGCGAGGAGGTCCCGGCGATCACGGCCACGGCCCGGGCGACGGAAACGATTTGGTGGTGCACCGGGTCGACCGGTAATGTTGGCGTCGCCGCCGGGGAGACCCGGTAGCACACCACAAGGGGCTATAGCTCAGTTGGTAGAGCGCCTGCATGGCATGCAGGAGGTCAGGAGTTCAATTCTCCTTAGCTCCACAGAAGTCGAAGGCGGGTCATCCCACAGGATGACCCGCCTTCGGTGTGTCCAGGGGGAGTTGGCGCAGGCCGTGGAGCGGCGGGCCGCCCCTTCTTGAGAAGAGGGCGACCCGCCGGCCGTCTGCTCAGCGGCCCAGTGCCCGCCGGCCGCGCCCCTGGGAGAGGACCGGCAGGTTGCGGGACGGTCCCTTGTCGCGCGCTGTCTCCTCCTCCAGGCGGAGGGCGAGCGCCGGGCAGCGGCGCACCGCGCGGAGCGCCTTCGCCTCCGCGTAACGCGGCACCTGGGCCTGCGCGACGGTGGGGAAGCCGTCGGCGCCGAGTTCGAAGACCTCCGGGAGGATGTCCGCGCACAGACCGTGGCCCCGGCACAGCGTCCAGTCGACGTAGATCTTCTGACGGCTGGGGCCGTTGTCCTCGGCCTCCACGCCGCTCGTGATGCCCGCGGGGAGCTGGCCGCCCTCGAAGAGCGGCAGAACGCCCTCCACGGGCCTTCCGCAGCCGTTCCCGAGGACATGGGCGGCGAGGTCGTCCGTGAACGCCTTGATGGTGGATTCCAGGAACATCGCGGAGCCGTCCGGGTGCGAGCAGGCGCCGCGGCGCTTCACGGCCTTGGCGACCTGCTTGAGCGCCTCCAGGGCGGCCGGGCCGCCGCCGTTGAGGATGTCCTCCATGCCGCGCGCGGCGGCGGGCAGACCGAGGTAGCAGGGACCGCACTGTCCCGCGCTTTCGTCGGCCAGCCACTGGGCCACCCGGAGCGACTCGCCCAGGGGGCAGGTCTCCTGGGTGATCGGCATGATGGCGCCCGCGCCGAGCGCACCGCCCACCGCGTCCAGGGAGTTGCGGGAGACGATCGCCTCGTTGACCGTCGCCGCGTCGATCCACTTGCCGTGGTAACCGCCCGTCAGCACACCCTGGGGGACCGGCGGGGCGCCGGCCAGCTGCAGGACGTAGCGCAGCGGCACACCCGTGGGGACCTCGATCACCATGGGGCGTGCGACCGCCCCGGAGACCGTGAGCATGACGGTGCCGGGCTCGTCGTAGAGGCCGGTGTTGCCGTAGCGCTCGGGGCCGATGCGGGCGGCGATGGCGAGTTGGGCGAAGGTCTCGGCGTTGGAGAGCAGGGTCGGGGCGCCGCCGACGCCGTTCTGGGAGGCGCTGACCTTGCGACCGGGCGGGATCGCCGGGCCGCCGTCGATCGAGCGGATCAGCGACGCGGCGGCACCGGTGACCATGCGGACCGGGTTGCGCTGGACGAACGCCTTCAGCGCCGAGCGGCGGGTGTTGCTCAGACCGCGTTCGGAGAGCGCGGCCTCCATGGAGCGCTGCGTCGACTCACGGGTGACCCCCACCACGAGCGTGCGGGCACCCAGGGCCTCGGCGACCAGCAGGGCGCCGTCCAGGATGAGGTGCGGGGCACGGTTGATGAGCACCGTGTCCTTGCGGCAGGCGGGTTCGTCCTCGCTGCCGTTGACGACGACGACCGGCCGTACACCGCGTTTGATCGCTGCTTCGGCGACCGACCGCAGCTTCTTGTGGAAGGGGAAACCCGCGCCGCCGCGGCCCTTCAGGTTGATCGCCTCGGAGAGCTTCGCGAGCTGCTCCCCGCCCATGGGTTCGAGCGGCCCGTGCACCTTGAGGTGCATGGGCAGGTCGAGTCTCTCGACAAGGTCGAAGCCCGACGTGAGCTGTGGGAGCCCGACGACGCGGACTTCTGGGACGTCGGGCAGGGCCTCGTTCACCTATAGCCTCCGGAAGGCGTGTTCCAAGGTTCGCCCGAGCCGCCCTGCGCGTCGAAGTCGTACGACGCGTTGGGCGTTTGATCAGTGGCGGGACCGCTGTTGTACGTGTCACCGGAGTTGTACGTACCGGAGGCCCCGTTCGACTCACCCGTGGGGTACACGTATCCGTCGCCGTACCCGCCCGCGCCCGAATTGTTGTTGTACGTCGGGATGTTGTATCCGGTGTCCTGGAGCGGGTCGTAGGCCGACGGGGGCGCCTCGCCGACCGGCGGCGGCGACGGGATCGGCCAGCTGCCCGAGGTGCTGCCGCCGCTGTCCGCGCGCGGGACCGCCTGCGTGTTCTGCATGTCCATCGGCACGTTCGCGCGGGAGGACTGGTCGGTGACGTACGGCATCTGACCGGTGGACTCCGGTGTTGCGGTGCGGTAGGCCGCCGCGAAACCGTTCGTGTCGGCGACCGGGGTCATGGACCTCGTCTCGTACTGGGCGGCGGGGTCCACACGCGGCATCGACCCGGTCTCGGTGAACGAGGGCTGCGCCGGCCGCCGGCTCTCGCGCTTCTCGAAGCCCGGCAGCGCGGACTCGGCCACGCGGCCCCGGCTCGCGTCGAGATCGTCGAGGCCCGGCCGTTCCTCGTTGCCCAGGAGCATGGCGACCCGGTCGGCGAACTTCCGCTTGACCGAGCGGGGCGCCGAGCGCAGGGCGAGGGCCGCCGCGACCCCGACCAGGCACAGCTCGTAGGAGATCATGAAGAACGGCTTCGCCGCGCGGCCGGCGAACAGGCCGTGGATCAGCGCCGCGCACCAGGCCGGGTAGGCCAGCATGTGCATCGCGCGCCAGCGGGCGGCCACCGGCGCCGGGGACGCGAACTGGTTGCGCAGGGCGCCGGTGATGCCCACGAAGATCATGAGCAGGCCGGCCAGGGAGCCGAGGCCGATGAGGCCGGCGCTGCCCTTCACGCCCAGGCTGAACGGGATCAGCGCGGCGATCAGGACGGTGTGGTCGAGCGCCAGTTTGACCGTGATGTGAATCACGAGGAACGCGATCGAGCCGACGGCGGTCACCCGGTGGATGCCCTGGGCCACGATCCGCTGGCGGATGTTGAGGACGACCCGGTCCTGGGCGACGAGGCCCCAGATGACCGAGCAGGTGAGCGACACGAGCGAGAGAACGCCCGCACCGAAGTTGAGGAAGCTCTGTACCTGGCTGCCTCCGAGCAGCACGAACACGGGTATGAAGATCAGGACGACGAGGCTCACCATGCCGTAGGCCGAGCGGCCCGGCTTGGGGAGCGAACTGGTGGTACGACGAGGGTTCATGGGGGCAACTCCGAGCAGTATCGGGAAAGCGGTCCCGCTGCCGAACTCTAAGTGGCTCCATACCGGTGGGTACGAGGTTTGAGTTATTGCGTTGTTACCAAACGACAATGCGCTTGCTGTGATGTCCCGTAGTGGGTGGTACGCGAAGGTAGTCCTTGAACTTGGTTCAGTGCATGCCGGTGTGGTGAGGGTGCCAAGGGTGATACGGAAGCGCGTCGCGTTGTGCTCAAGCGCTGCGGTACCCTCATGCCATGCGTGCCGTACGCCTTCTGCTTAGCGAGCCGCGCTGATCAGTCCCGACCGCTGGTGAACGGCGAGTTCGGAATCAGCGCGGCGTCCCCTCCTGTGCGAGGGGATTTTTCATTTGGTGGATGTCACACCCTGAATGTCGCAGCCGCTGGCAGAGACGATCGATGGAGCTTTGAGGATCATGAGCGAGACGAACCCCGCTGCCGCCGCCGAGGTGGTCGCCCCGCACCGCTACACGGCCGCCATGGCCGCGGACATCGAGGCACGCTGGCAGGACTTCTGGGACGCCGAGGGCACCTACGAGGCCCCGAACCCGAGCGGCGACCTGGCCGGCGACCCCGAACTGGCCGCCCGCCCCAAGAAGTTCATCATGGACATGTTCCCGTACCCCTCCGGTGCGGGCCTGCACGTCGGCCACCCCCTGGGCTACATCGCCACCGATGTCTTCGCCCGGTTCCAGCGGATGACCGGTCACAACGTGCTGCACACCCTGGGCTTCGACGCCTTCGGCCTGCCGGCCGAGCAGTACGCCGTGCAGACCGGCACGCACCCGCGCGTGTCCACCGAGGCCAACATCGAGAACATGAAGGTCCAGCTGCGCGCCCTGGGCCTGGGCCACGACAGGCGCCGGTCGTTCGCCACGATCGACCCCGAGTACTACAAGTGGACCCAGTGGATCTTCCTGCAGATCTTCAACTCCTGGTACGACGACGAGGCCGACAAGGCCCGCCCGATCGCCGAGCTGATCGCCCAGTTCGAGTCCGGTGAGCGTGCCGTACCGGGCCACACGCGCGCGTGGCCGCAGCTGACCGCCACCGAACGCGCCGACGTCCTGAGCGAGTTCCGCCTGGCCTACGCCTCCGACGCGCCCGTCAACTGGTGCCCCGGCCTGGGCACCGTCCTGGCCAACGAGGAGGTCACCGCCGACGGCCGCTCCGAGCGCGGCAACTTCCCCGTCTTCAAGGCCAAGCTGCGCCAGTGGAACATGCGCATCACCGCCTACGCCGACCGGCTGCTGTCCGACCTGGAGGAGCTGGACTGGCCCGAGGCCATCAAGCTGCAGCAGCGCAACTGGATCGGCCGCTCCGAGGGCGCCCGCGTCGACTTCCCCGTCGACGGCGAGAACATCACCGTCTTCACCACCCGCCCCGACACCCTGTTCGGCGCGACCTACATGGTGCTGGCCCCCGAACACCCGCTGGTCGACAAGTTCACCCCGGCCACCTGGCCCGAGGGCACCCACGACGTGTGGACGGGCGGTCACGCCACCCCCGGGGAGGCCGTCGCCGCCTACCGCGCGCAGGCCGGCACCAAGTCCGACGTGGAGCGGCAGGCCGAGGCCAAGGACAAGACCGGTGTCTTCACCGGCGCGTTCGCCACCAACCCGGTCAACGGCGACCGGATCCCCGTCTTCATCGCCGACTACGTACTGATGGGCTACGGCACCGGCGCGATCATGGCCGTCCCGGCGGGCGACCAGCGCGACTTCGACTTCGCGCGCGCCTTCGAGCTGCCGATCACCTGCATCGTCGAGCCCACCGACGGCCGCGGCACCGACACGTCCACCTGGGAGAACGCCTTCGGGTCCTACGACGCGAAGATCATCAACTCCTCGAACGACGACGTCTCCCTGGACGGCCTGCCCGTCGCCGAGGCCAAGGCCCGCATCACCGAGTGGCTGGCCCGCAAGGGCATCGGCGAGGGCACCGTCAACTTCCGCCTGCGCGACTGGCTGTTCAGCCGCCAGCGCTACTGGGGCGAGCCCTTCCCGATCGTCTACGACGAGGACGGCGTCGCCCACTCGCTGCCCGAGTCGATGCTGCCCCTGGAGCTGCCGGAGGTCGAGGACTACTCGCCGCGCACCTTCGACCCGGACGACGCCAACACGTCCCCGGAGACGCCCCTGTCCCGCAACGAGGACTGGGTGAACGTCACCCTGGACCTGGGCGACGGCCGCGGCCCCCGGAAGTACCGCCGCGAGACCAACACCATGCCCAACTGGGCCGGTTCCTGCTGGTACGAACTGCGCTACCTGGACCCGCACAACGACCAGAAGCTGGTCGACCCGGCCATCGAGCAGTACTGGATGGGCCCCCGCGCGGGCATGCCGCACGGCGGCGTCGACCTGTACGTCGGCGGCGCCGAACACGCCGTACTGCACCTGCTGTACGCCCGCTTCTGGTCCAAGGTGCTGTTCGACCTGGGGCACATCTCGTCCCCGGAGCCGTTCCACAAGCTGTTCAACCAGGGCATGATCCAGGCCTACGTCTACCACGACAGCCGCGGCTTCCCAGTACCGGCCGCCGAGGTCGAGGAGCGCGACGGCGCCTACTACTACCAGGGCGAGAAGGTCTCCCGGCTGCTGGGCAAGATGGGCAAGTCCCTGAAGAACGCGGTCACTCCGGACGAGATCCGCGAGGAGTACGGCGCCGACACCCTGCGCCTGTACGAGATGGCCATGGGCCCCCTGGACGTGTCGCGGCCGTGGGACACGCGCGCGGTGGTGGGCCAGTACCGGCTGCTGCAGCGGCTGTGGCGCAACATCGTCGACGAGACGACCGGCGAGGTCACGGTCGTAGACGTTCCCGACGCCGACATCGACGAGGAGACGCTGCGTGCCCTGCACAAGGCGATCGACGGGGTGCGCCAGGACCTGGAGGGCCTGCGGTTCAACACGGCGATCGCCAAGGTCACCGAGCTGAACAACTACCTGACCAAGGCGGGCGGCGCCGTGCCGCGCCCGGTCGCCGAGACGCTGGTCCTGCTGATCGCGCCGCTGGCCCCGCACGTCGCCGAGGAACTGTGGCGCAAGCTGGGCCGCACGGACACGGTGGTCCACCAGGACTTCCCCGTGGCCGACCCGGCGTACGTCGTGGACGAGAGCGTGACCTGCGTCGTGCAGATCAAGGGCAAGGTCAAGGCGCGCCTGGAGGTTCCTCCGACGATCTCCGACGCCGAGCTGGAGAAGGTCGCGCTGGCCGACGAGAAGGTCGTCGCGGCGCTGGACGGCGCGGGCATCCGCAAGGTCATCGTGCGGGCGCCGAAGCTGGTCAACATCGTTCCGGCCTAGTTCTGCGCGCGCCGGGGCCGTCCGGGGCCGGCGCCTCGGGGTAGTCCCCTACGGGCAGGTTCGGGGTTCTTTTGGAACTCCGGACCTGCCCGTTGCGTTTACCGTTGAAGAGCGGCGCGGTGTGTGCCGCCCCGAGCCGGTGGAGGAGCGTTGGAAGCCGTGATCGCAGTCTTCGCCCTTCTCTTCCTGCTGTTCGTCGTCGCAGGAGGCTATGCGGCGGTCAAGGCGGTCGGCGCGGCCAAGCGAGGCGTCGACCGCACGGTCGCGCAGGCCCGGCGCACGGTCGAGGACCACACCCTGCGCGCCAAGTCCCTTGCCCAGCCCGGTCCGCAGGGACAAGTGGCCCAACTGCGGCTCGCGCTGCGCACATCGATGCGCGCGACCCAGGACGCGCTGCGCGCGGGCGTGACCGAGGACGAGTCGCTCAAGGAGTCCCTCGGCCTCTTCGAGCGACTCAGCGCACACGGCCGCGAACTCGACGGCGAACTCAAACGCCTGGAGTCCGAGCCGGACCGCGGAATGCTCGCCGAGCGGCTGCCCGCCCTGCGCGAGCGCACCGAGCGCATCACGAAATCGGCCGACTCCCTGCGCTGGGCCGCCCGCGACCGCGCCGGCCGCTTCGCGGAGGACGACCTCGACGCGCTGAGCGCCCAGATAGACGTGGAGGCAGGAGCCCTGCGGCACTGGACGAAACCGGAGCACGCGCCGCCCCCCTGGCCCGATGCCCCGGCCGCCGACGGCACCACCACCCACCAGACATGGCCGGAGACCCCGCGCTCCCGCCCCGCCGCCGAAGAGCCCGCCCCCTCCGCCATCACCCCGCCGGGACGGCGTCCCAGCTACCCCTGGCAGAAGAAACCCCGCCCCGAGAGCACGACTTGACCGGGTGGCACCGCCCGAGCGTGCGGCACGGTGTGATCCGGCCGGTTCCGGCCCAGGTGAAAGGGGTCGGGCTGCCGCCCGGCCGCTACGGCAGGTAACCTCCAGCTCATGTCCCGCCATGTCGCGATCGTCACCGATTCAACGGCCTACCTGCCGCCGCTGACGATGGAGTGCCACGGCATCACAGCGGTGCCGCTGACCGTGGTCCTCGGCGACCGGGCACTGGAAGAGGGCACCGAGATCTCCACCCGCTCCCTGGCCCTGGCCCTGCAGAAACGGCGCCCGGTCACCACCTCGCGGCCCAGCCCCCAGCTCTTCGCCGAGACCTACCGCAGGGTCGCCGAGTCCGGCGCCACCGGCATCGTCTCCCTCCACCTCTCCGCCGAACTCTCGGGCACCTACGACGCGGCGGTCCTCGCCGCCCGCGATGCGCCCGTGCCGGTGCGGGTCGTGGACACCGGCATGATCGCGATGGCACTCGGCTTCTGCGCACTCGCCGCGGCCGAGACCGCGGAGGCGGGCGGCACGGTCGACGAAGCGGTCACGGCCGCGGAGAAACGGGCCGCGGGCACCTCCGCCTACTTCTACGTCGACACCCTCGACTATCTGCGCCGGGGCGGCCGTATCGGCGCTGCCCAGGCCCTGCTGGGCTCCGCGCTCGCCGTCAAGCCGCTGCTCCAACTGGAGGGCGGGCGCATCGAACCCCTGGAGAAAGTCCGGACGGCGTCGAAGGCGATCGCCCGCCTGGAGGAGATCGTGGCCGACCGGGCGGGCAGCGCACAGGTCGACATCGCCGTCCACCACCTCTCCGCGCCCGAACGCGCGGAGGCCCTCGCGGAGCGGCTCCGGGTACGGGTGCCCGGACTGGCCGACCTCCATGTGAGCGAGGTCGGGGCAGTGATTGGGGCGCACACCGGGCCCGGGTTGCTGGGGGCTGTGGTTTCGCCGCGATGACGGTTGCTGCCTGTGGCGTGCGGGGGTCCGCCGAGGTGGGTAATCGTCGGGGCTGATAACTCGTGTGGGTGACTGAGTTATCCACAACTGGGCGCTTTTCCCGGGAATTGAGCAAGATCATCGCGAAATGGCGAGATGCCCGATCCTCGGCGCATGGCACTTCGATCACGCTCACACACAGCCACCGCGACCAGCGGCCCGGGCCGCGCCCCGTCCTCGGACGGCCGCACCCGCAATCGCCGCGCGCCGACCCGAGGCCGGGCCCACCGCCAGGCTTCGGCTGACGAACTCCGGCGACGCGCGGAACTCCTCTTCGCCGAACGAGTAGGGGAACGGCGGGAGTTGGGGAACGGGCCACCGGGGGAGGAACGGGGGGTCCCGGCGCCGGAGGAATGGGCGGCGGCTCGGGTGCCGGCCCGGCTGGGAGCACCGGTGGGTGCAGGGCCGGTGGGTGCAGGGCCGGCCTCTGACGTCCCGTACGGCGCAGGGGGCGAGCGGCCCTCGGTGTCCGCTGGGCCCGCACGGGTCGGAGATGCCGGAGACTTCGGCGGTGTCGCGGAGGCCCACGTCGGGGACGGCCGCACGGCAGGCGCAGGGGCCTGGCGCGAGCGGGCCGGGTCGGCTCTGCGGGAGCGGATGCCGGTATGGGTGCAGACGCGATGCGGACTGGAGCGGCGGAGTGTGGTCGCGCTCAGTGTGCTGTTCGTGGTGGCCGCGGTCTTCGCCGTACAGCACTTCTGGGTCGGCCGGACACAGCCCGTGCGGGCCCCGGAGGTGGTGCGGGCGGTGGCTCCTTACGGGACAGGCGGCGAAGGCGGGAGCGGCAGCACGGGTACAGGGACCGAGTCGCGCACCTCGGCCGGAGCGCGGGGCGCAGCGAGTGCGGCCGGTGCCGCCGGTGCCGAGATCGTCGTGGACGTCAGCGGCAAGGTCCGTAAACCCGGGGTTCATCGGCTCCCGGCCGGTTCCCGGGTGACGGATGCGCTGCGGGCGGCGGGTGGGCTGCGTTCGGGCACGAACACCGAGGGGCTCAACCTCGCTCGGTTCCTTGTGGACGGGGAACAGATCGTCGTCGGGGCGCCGCTGCCTGCCGCGGTGCCTGGTGCGGGCGGTGCGGGGGGTTCGACAGGCACCGGTGCGGGGGCCGCTCCAGGGGCTCCGGTCTCCCTCAACACGGCCACTGCCGACCAGCTCAACACCCTGCCCGGGGTGGGCCCCGTGCTGGCCCAGCACATCATCGACTACCGCACCCGGCACGGCGGATTCCGCTCGGTGGACGAACTGCGCCAGGTCAACGGCATCGGCGACCGCCGCTTCGCCGATCTGCGGGATCTGGTACGGCCATGACCCACGTCCACGACAACACGTCCCGACGCTCCGTACATGCCTCCTCCGGGAACCGGCGGGGTGCCGCGCACCCGCACCAGGAAGGCCCGACGGACCTACGGCTCGTCCCGCCCGCGCTCGCCGCCTGGGCGACAGCCGCGCTGGCGCTGGACGCGTCACCGGCCTGGGTCACCGGTGCCGCGATCACCGCCCTGGTGGCAGGGCTCGCGCTCCTGCTGGCGCGACGGCGGAGCGGGGCGGTCCGCAGCCGTGCTTTCTCCTCCTGGCCCCGAGCCTCGATCGCCGCCCTGCTCCTCTCCATCGCGGCAGCGGCCGCCTCCGCCGGCCTGCACGGGGCGGATCTGCGCCGTGGACCGGTGCCCGCGCTGGCGCGGCAGTACGCGTCCGTGACCGCGGAGGTGGAGGTCGGTTCCGATCCACGGTTGACCCGGCCCCGGATCGACGGGGATCACGCGGCTCCGGTCTCCGTGCTGATCGAGGCCGAGGTGCGGAGGGTGGAGCAGACGGACGGGACGGTCGTGGAGACACGGGCACCGGTGCTGTTGATCGTCGCCCCGAGCTCATCCGCCGGGCGCGCCAGGGGTGTTGGTGCTGCTGCCGACCCGGAGCATTCGCCCTGGCTGGGGCTGCTGCCGTCCACGCGGGTGAGGGTGACCGCGCGGCTGGCGCCCTCCCTGACCAGCGGGGACCGGGTCGCGGCCGTTCTGCGGGTGCGCAACCAGCCGGTGCCGGAGATGCTGGGGAAGCCGTCCGCAGCCCAGCGGTTCGCGGGGCAGTTGCGCGCCGGGCTGCGCGAGGCCACCGACGGATTGCCGGCGGACGCGCGGGCGCTGCTGCCGGGGCTGGTCGTCGGCGACACCGCGCGCATCACACCCGAGTTGGACGAGGCCTTCAAGGAGACGGACCTCGCGCACACCCTCGCCGTCTCCGGAAGCAACCTGACCATCCTGCTCGCCCTCCTCATCGGACCGCCCGGCCTCGCCCAGCGCGTCGAACGCCGAGGTCTGGCACCACGCCTGGGGATCTCGCTCCGGGCGACCGCGTTGCTCGGCGGGGTGCTCACACTCGGGTTCGTCGTCGTGTGCCGACCCGACCCGAGCGTGCTGCGGGCCGCGGCCTGCGGTGCCGTCGCACTGCTCGCCCTGGCGACCGGACGCCGTAGATCACTCATCCCGGCACTGGCGACGGCCGTACTGCTCCTGGTGCTGTACGACCCGTGGCTGGCCCGCAGCTACGGCTTCCTGCTCTCCGTGCTCGCCACCGGAGCCCTGCTCACGCTCGCGCCACGCTGGTGCGAGACGCTGCGGCGCCACCGGGTTCCCCCGCGGCTGGCCGAGGCCGTGGCCGCCGCTGCCGCCGCGCAGGCGCTGTGCGCGCCCGTCGTGGCCGTGCTGTCGGCGCGGGTCAGCCTGGTGGCGGTGCCGTGCAACCTGCTCGCGGAGCTCGCCGTCGCACCGGCCACGGTGCTGGGCTTCGCGGCGCTGGCGACGGCACCGGTGGTGATGCCGGTGGCCAAGGTCCTTGCCTGGGGCGCGAGTTGGCCCGCCGGGTGGATCGCGGACGTGGCCCGGACCGGCGCGGCGCTGCCCGGCGGGGGAGCGGACTGGCCGGGCAGTTGGACGGGTGCGCTGCTGCTGGCCGTGGCCGTCGCGGTCCTCGTACTGGTCGGCCGGAGGCTGCTGAAGCATCCGTGGCTGTGCGGTGTCTGCGGGCTGCTGCTCCTGGTGCTCGTGGTCGAGCCGGCGCCGCTCACCCGGGTGATCACGGGATGGCCGCCGCCGGACTGGCGGTTCGCGATGTGCGACGTCGGGCAGGGCGATGCGACGGTGCTCGCGGCGGGCAAGGGCACCGGTGTGGTCGTGGACGCCGGACCCGATCCGAAGCTGGTCGACCAGTGTCTGCGCACGCTCGGCATCACCAGGATTCCGCTGGTCGTCCTGACCCACTTTCACGCCGACCACGTCGCCGGACTGCCCGGGGTGCTGCGGGGCCGCTCGGTGGGCGCGATCCAGACGACGTCCTTCGAAGAACCCGCGGACCAGACAGAGTTCGTACGGCGAGCGGCAGCGGAACGGCACATCCCGATCACCCGGGCCGTCGCCGGGGAACAGAGACGCGCCGGTCCGCTCTCCTGGCAGGTGCTGTGGCCGCCACCGGAACCGGTACCGGACCAGGACGGCCCGAACGACGCGAGTGTCACGCTGCTGGTCCGGACGGCCGGGCTGCGACTACTGCTGCTTGGGGACCTCGAACCCCCTGCCCAGCAGGAGCTGTTGAGGTCACCGGCGGCGGCACTGCTGGGAGGCGTGGACGTCCTCAAGGTCGCCCACCACGGTTCGGCCTACCAGGACCCGGACCTGATGCGCAGAGTGGCTCCGAGGCTGGCGCTGATCTCTTGCGGTGCGGACAACCCCTACGGACACCCGGCTCCCGGCACGGTCGCGGCGCTGCGCTCGATGGGCGCGGTGGTCCTGAGGACGGACCTGGACGGGGCCCTGGCGGTGGGCGGCGAGGGGGCAGGGCTGCGGGTGACACGGGGCTGAGGGAGGCGGGGGGGTGGGGTGGGGCGGCGGGGAGGGAGGGGGAGGGGGAGGGGGCCCCTCCCCCCTCGCATAGAGCCCGGCGGCACGGGCGCCGAGCCGCCGCCCGCGTGAGACTGGTGGCATGAATCCCGCACAGGTTGATGCCTACCTCCGCCGGTTGGGAGTCGCGCGCCCGGCGCTGCCCACCGTCGATGTTCTGCGCGAGCTGCACCTGCGCCATCTGCAGACCGTGCCCTTCGAGAATCTGTCGATTCATCTGGGAGAGGAGATCGTGCTGGAGGTGAAGCGGCTGCTGGACAAGGTCGTGGGCGCGGGCAGGGGCGGGTTCTGCTACGAACTGAACGGACTGTTCGGCGCGTTGCTCGCCGCGCTGGGGTTCGAGGTCGCGTTGCTGCCGGCGCGGGTGTACGGGGACGGCGGGCGCCTGGGAATCCCGTACGACCATCTCGCGCTGTGGGTGCGGACGGTGGACGGGAGTGAGTGGCTGGCCGACGTGGGGTTCGGGACGCACAGTCACTATCCCCTGGCCTTCGAGGAACGGGGTGAACAGGCGGACCCCGGCGGCGAGTTCAGGATCGCCGAGTCCGCGAACCCCGGGGACCTGCCGGACCTGCCGGACCAGCCAGGCAGGCCAGGCAGGCCAGATAGGCCAGACCTGCGAGGCCTCGCGTACCCGATGGACCTGGACGTTCTCCGGAACGGCAAGCCCGAGTACCGACTGGAGACGCGACCGCGGGTGCTCGGTGACTTCGTGGCCGCGGCGTGGTGGCAGACCACATCTCCGGCCTCGCACTTCACCCGGTCCCTGGTCTGTTCGCGGCTCACGGACGACGGAGGGAGGATCACGCTCAGCGGTCGCGGCCTGACGGTGACGGCGCCGGACGGGACCCGGGACGTGCGTGAACTGGCGACGGACGAGGAGGTGTTGGCGGTGTACCGGGAGCGGTTCGGGATCGAGTTGGAGGAGGTGCCGACGGTACGTGCGCTCGCGTAGCCGTGGATGGGTGCGCGCGAGCCCGCGGCCGTACCGGAAAATGTCCTCGTGAGCGATGTGAGACATGTGCTGGTGCTGCCCGACCGTGATGCGGCTGAGGCGGCGGCGGAGGCGCTCGGGGAGCGGTTCGCCCTCGACGAGGAACCGCAGTTGGTGCGGGACGCGCTGGCCGGCGAGGACGATGCCGAGGACGCGCAGTGGCTGCTGGTGCTGCGGGACGAGCGCGGACGGCTCGACCCCGGTGTGCTGGACGCGTTCGCGGGGGAGTGGGACGGCTGGCGCGAGGAGCCGTAACAGCCAGGAGCCGTAACAGCGACGGGCCCACCCACGGGCGCTGACAGCACGCATTCCCACCGGCACCCGCCTCCACCGGCACCCGCCTCCACCGGCACCCGCCTCCGCCGGCACCTGCCTCCACCGTCACCCGCCCCCGTTGTCAGTCCCGCGTGCGATGCTTTACGCGATGGCCAAGAAGACTGCGAATGACGACCCTCTCGCCCCGGTGACCCTTGCCGTGGGCCAGGAGGACCTCCTGCTCGACCGTGCCGTGCAGGAGGTGGTGGCCGCCGCCAGGGCCGCCGACGCCGACACGGACGTACGTGACCTGACCTCGGACCAGCTGCAGCCCGGCACCCTCGCCGAGTTGACCAGCCCGTCGCTCTTCGCCGAGCGCAAGGTCGTGGTCGTACGCAACGCGCAGGATCTGTCCGCGGACACGATCAAGGACGTGAAGGGGTATCTCGGGGCGCCCGCCGAGGAGATCACCCTGGTGCTGCTGCATGCGGGCGGGGTCAAGGGCAAGGGGCTGCTCGATGCCGCGCGCAAGGCGGGTGCGCGGGAGGTGGCCTGTCCCAAGATGACGAAGCCGGCGGACCGGCTGGCCTTCGTGCGGAGCGAGTTCCGGGCGACCGGGAGATCGGCGACGCCTGAGGCCTGCCAGGCGCTCGTCGACTCCATCGGCAGCGATCTGCGGGAGCTGGCGTCCGCCGTCTCCCAGTTGGTCGCCGATGTCGAGGGGACCATCGACGAGGCGGTCGTCGGGCGGTACTACACGGGGCGGGCCGAGGCGTCGAGCTTCACCGTCGCGGACCGGGCCGTGGAGGGGCGGGCGGCGGAGGCGCTGGAGGCGCTGCGGTGGTCGCTGTCCACCGGGGTGGCGCCGGTGCTGATCACCAGCGCGTTGGCGCAGGGGGTGCGGGCGATCGGGAAGCTGTCGTCCGCGCGGGGCGGGCGGCCGGCGGATCTGGCGCGTGAGCTGGGGATGCCGCCGTGGAAGATCGACCGGGTGCGGCAGCAGATGCGGGGGTGGACACCGGACGCGGTCTCCGTCGCGCTGCGGGCGGTGGCCGAGGCGGACGCGGGAGTGAAGGGCGGTGGGGACGATCCGGAGTACGCGCTGGAGAAGGCGGTCGTCACGATCGCCCGGGCCGCTCGGTCCCGGGGACAGTCCTGACCTCCTGCCCTCCAGAAAGCGGCAGGTACTGGCAGACGGCAGACCCCCGGCCGGCACCCGCAGGCCGCGCCCCCAGGGCTGGCACCCGCAGGTAGACCCCCGGGCCGACACCCGCAGACCGACACCTGTGCGCGGATACAGCAATGCCCCCGAAGTGGGTCCGGGGGCACTGTACGTGGCGTGGCGACCACGATGTCTGTCCGTGAATCGAGGTAGAGGGCTCGACGTTGTCCTCACGGCGGATTGCTACTGGTCCGGTCCGCGCGAGCGCGGGCCGAGGCAAGTGCGGAAGGATCAGCCCTTGAGCGCGGTGACCTTGGAAGCAAGCGCCGACTTCTTGTTGGCGGCCTGGTTCTTGTGGATGACGCCCTTCGAGACGGCCTTGTCGAGCTGACGCGCGGCAGCGCGCTGGTACTCGGTGGCCTTCTCGACGTCACCCGCGGCAGCTGCCTCGCGGGCCTTGCGGATCGCGGTCTTCAGGGAGGACTTGACGGCCTTGTTGCGCAGCCGAGCCTTCTCGTTGGTCTTGATCCGCTTGATCTGGGACTTGATGTTCGCCACGAATGAGCCTTTGCAGGTTCTGGCACGGGGCCGCACGGGTCCCGGGCCGATGATTTTTCTTGGGGTGTGTCCCGTGCCGAACTCGCACAAGAGAGGGCAGGAGACACAGCCACCCAGGTTACCAGCAGCCCGCCGACCCGCCCAAACCGGCTACCACGGTGCGATCCGTTACCGTCTCGCACCGGCCCAAACCGGACCGCACCTCCCACGCGTGGGACCATGGAGCCTACGTATCGATCCGACCCGAGACCGCAGACACTGCGGACGCCTCAAGAATCAGGACCCTGCGTGCCCGCGATCCCCAGCCATGTGCCCGAGCCGAGCCGTACCGACCCGGCGCTGATCCGCAATTTCTGCATCATCGCGCACATCGACCACGGCAAGTCCACGCTCGCCGACCGGATGCTCCAGCTGACCGGAGTGGTCGACCAGCGGCAGATGCGTGCTCAGTACCTCGACCGCATGGACATCGAGCGCGAGCGCGGCATCACGATCAAGTCCCAGGCGGTGCGTCTGCCGTGGGCCCCCACCGACGGGGGCGACGAGGGCACCACCCACATCCTCAACATGATCGACACCCCGGGACACGTCGACTTCACGTACGAGGTCTCGCGGTCGCTCGCCGCCTGCGAGGGCACCGTGCTGCTGGTGGACGCCGCCCAGGGCATCGAGGCCCAGACCCTCGCCAACCTCTACCTGGCGATGGAGAACGACCTCACGATCATCCCCGTACTGAACAAGATCGACCTGCCGGCCGCGCAGCCCGAGAAGTTCGCGGAGGAGCTGGCCAACCTGGTCGGGTGTGACCCCGACGACGTGCTGCGGGTGTCCGCGAAGACCGGTATCGGTGTCGACGCGCTGCTGAACAAGGTCGTCAAGGAGATCCCGGCGCCGGTCGGCAACGCGGACGCGCCCGCCCGCGCCATGATCTTCGACTCGGTCTACGACTCCTACCGCGGTGTCGTGACGTACATCCGGGTCATCGACGGGCAGCTCAACAAGCGTGAGCGGATCCGGATGATGTCGACGAACGCCACGCACGAGCTGCTGGAGATCGGCACCAACTCGCCGGAGATGCTCGGTGCCGACGGGCTCGGGGTCGGCGAGGTCGGCTATCTGATCACGGGTGTGAAGGACGTCCGGCAGTCCAAGGTCGGTGACACCATCACCACCCTGAACAAGGGGGCGACCGAGGCGCTCGGCGGTTACAAGGACCCCAAGCCGATGGTCTTCTCCGGGCTGTATCCGCTGGACGGGTCCGACTATCCGGAGCTGCGCGACGCGCTCGACAAGCTCCAGCTCAACGACGCCGCGCTGGTGTACGAGCCGGAGACCTCGGCGGCGCTGGGCTTCGGTTTCCGCGTCGGCTTCCTCGGGCTGCTGCACCTGGACGTGATCCGGGAGCGGCTGGAGCGCGAGTTCGGCCTCGACCTCATCGCGACCGCGCCGAACGTGGTGTACCGCGTCGAGATGGAGGACGGCAGCGAGCACGTCGTCACCAACCCGAGCGAGTTCCCCGAGGGGAAGATCGACAAGGTCTACGAGCCCGTCGTGCGCGCGACGATCCTCGCGCCGTCGGAGTTCATCGGTTCGATCATGGAGCTGTGCCAGACCCGGCGCGGCACCCTGCTCGGTATGGACTACCTCTCCGAGGACCGGGTGGAGATCCGCTACACGCTGCCCCTCGCGGAGATCGTCTTCGACTTCTTCGACCAGTTGAAGTCGAAGACCCGCGGCTATGCCTCGCTGGACTACGAGCCCACCGGTGAGGTGGCCTCCAGCCTGGTCAAGGTCGACATCCTGCTGCACGGCGACAAGGTGGACGCCTTCTCGGCGATCACGCACAAGGACGCGGCGTACTCGTACGGTGTGCGGCTGGTCGCCAAGTTGCGGGAGCTGATCCCGCGGCAGGCCTTCGAGGTGCCCATCCAGGCGGCCGTCGGCTCCCGGGTCATCGCCCGCGAGACGATCCGCGCCATCCGCAAGGACGTCCTCGCCAAGTGCTACGGCGGTGACATCTCGCGTAAGCGGAAGCTGCTGGAGAAGCAGAAGGAGGGCAAGAAGCGGATGAAGATGGTGGGTTCCGTGGAGGTTCCGCAGGAGGCGTTCATCGCGGTGCTGTCCAGTGATGACAGCGGTGGCGGCGCCAAGGGCAAGAAGTAGCGGTCCCATACATCGGAATTCCGGAGCAAACCGAGGCGATCCCCGGGGCCCGTCGTGCTGTGGCGCGGCGGGCCCCGCGTCCTGGCTCTGTAGGAAGCGACAGTCCGCCGCCCCTTACGCACCGGCCGGTCGCGCCTTACTCTGATCACTGCTCGATAGTTACTCGTGAGTTAAACAACAGCCGTAGCACTGAGCCAGCCGCACCGTCGCGGGCCCCCGGAGGATGTCGTGAGCGACACACAGACCTTGATCGAGAACCGTCCGCCGTCCGTCGCGGGCCTCTTCCTGGAGCGAGTGGCGGCCACGCCGGATACCGAGGCCTACCGTCACCCGGTGCCGGCGGCCTCCGGCGAGGGCCCCGACGACTGGAAGTCGCTGAGCTGGGCGCAGGCCGCCGAGCGGGTCTTCGCGATCGCGGCCGGTCTGATCGAACTGGGCGTACAGCCCGAGCAGCGCGTCGCGCTCGCCTCCGCCACCCGGATCGAGTGGATCCTCGCCGACCTGGGCATCATGTGCGCCGGCGCCGCCACGACCACGGTGTATCCGCAGACCAACGCCGACGAGTCGACCTTCATCCTCGCCGACTCCGGCAGCAAGGTCCTGATCGCGGAGGACGCGACACAGCTCGCCAAGGCGGTGGAGAAGCGCGCCGAGCTGCCCGAACTGACGCATGTCGTGGTCATCGACCCGACCGGAGTCGACACCGCGGAGACCGGTGACTGGGTGCTGAGCCTGGCCGAGCTGGAGCAGCGCGGTGCCGCGTACCTGGAGAAGAACCCGGATCTGGTCAAGGAGCGGATCGCGGGAATCACCAAGGACCAGCTCGCGACGATCATCTACACCTCCGGCACCACCGGCCGCCCCAAGGGCGTCCGCCTCCCGCACGACAACTGGTCCTATCTCGCGAAGGCCATCGCGGCGACCGGGCTGCTCGGCCCCGAGGACGTGCAGTACCTGTGGCTGCCGCTGGCGCACGTCTTCGGCAAGGTGCTCACGTCCGGCCACATCGAGATCGGGCATGTCACCGCCGTGGACGGCCGCCCGGAGAAGATCATCGAGCAGCTGCCGATCGTGCAGCCGACGTACATGGCGGCCGTTCCGCGCATCTTCGAGAAGGTCTACAACGGGGTCGCGGCCAAGGCGCGGGCCGGCGGCGCGGCCAAGTACAAGATCTTCCAGTGGGCGGCGGAGGTCGCCCGCGAGTACGCCAAGGTCACCCAGGACAACTTCCGCCGCACCGGCACGGCCAGCGCGCCCTTCGGCCTCGCGGCCAAGCACAAGGTGGCCGACGCGCTGGTCTACGCGAAGATCCGTGAGGCCTTCGGCGGCAAGCTGCGGGCGTGTGTCTCCGGATCGGCCGCGCTCTCGCCCGACATCGGCTACTTCTTCGCCGGCGCAGGCATCCACATCCTGGAGGGCTACGGCCTGACCGAGTCCTCCGCGGCCTCCTTCGTCAACCCGGGCGAGGCCTACCGCACCGGCACGGTCGGCAAGCCGCTGCCCGGCACGGAGGTGCGCATCGCGGACGACGGCGAGATCCTGCTGCGCGGCCCCGGCATCATGGAGGGCTACCACGGGCTGCCGGAGAAGACCGCCGAAGTCCTGGAGGCGGACGGCTGGTTCCACACCGGCGACATCGGCGAGCTGTCCCCGGACGGCTATCTGCGCATCACGGACCGCAAGAAGGACCTCATCAAGACGTCCGGCGGCAAGTACATCGCGCCGAGCGAGGTCGAGGGCCAGTTCAAGGCCGTGTGCCCGTACGTCTCCAACATCCTGGTGCACGGCGCCGACCGGAACTTCTGCACCGCGCTCATCGCCCTCGACGAACCGTCCATCCTGGAGTGGGCGAAGGAGAACGGCCTCGAAGGCAGGTCCTACGCCGAGGTCGTCGCCGCCCCTGCGACGGTCGCCATGGTCGAGGGCTACGTCAAGGAGCTCAACGAGGGCCTCCAGCGCTGGCAGACCATCAAGAAGTTCCGCCTCCTGCCGCGCGACCTCGACGTGGAACACGGCGAGATCACCCCGAGCCTCAAGCTCAAGCGCCCGGTGGTGGAACGCGAGTACAGGCACCTGATCGACGAGATGTACGCGGGGTCGCGCGAGGCATGACCCTGTGGTGCCGGGGGCCTGGTCTCAACGTCCTTGCCCCCGGCGCATGTCCCGCACCAGCTGCCCCAACTCCCCCACCTTGTGCCGAAGTTCCTGCACCTCGTCCACCGTGCTCGCAGCCATGTGCGCCTCGATCTCCTTGAGCCGCGACGCCAGTTCGTCGAACTGCCCCTGCTCACGGGCCAGCAGCCGCTCCAACTGCTGGTTCTTCCGGTGCAGTTCGAGGAAGACGGTCACCTTCGCCCGCAGCACCCAGGGATCGAACGGCTTGGTCAAGTAGTCGGCGGCGCCCGTGGCGTAGCCGCGGAACGCGTACCCCGCGTCCGAGTCGCTGCCGGTCAGGAAGATGATCGGGACGTCCTTGGTCTGGTCGAGCCGTTTGATGTTGGCCGCGGTCTCGAACCCGTCCATGCCCGGCATGCGGATGTCCAGCAGGACGACGGCGAAGCGCTGCCGCAGCAGCGCCTTCATCGCCTCCTCGCCCGAACGAGCGCGTACCAGTGGCTCGTTGAGGGACCCCAGGACGGCCTCCAGTGCGAGCAGGTTGTCCTCCATGTCGTCGACCAGGAGGATGCTCGCGCGCTCGTCGGACGTTGCCTCAGCGCTCATGATGACTGGCCTCACTCAGTCGTCGGCGGTATCGCCGTCTCCCCTGTACCCGCATCGGTCCCCGCGATGTCGGTCTCGGTCTCTGTGTCGGGGTCCAGGAGGGCGCAGACGACGGTCAGCAGCTGGTCCACGTCCACCGGCTTGGGCACGTAGTCGTTGGCGCCCCGGGCGATGGACTTCTCCCGGTCGCCCGGCATCGCCTTGGCGGTGAGCGCGACGATGGGCAGGCCGGTCCAGCGCGGGGTGCGGCGGATGGCGGCTATGGTCTCGTACCCGTCCATCTCCGGCATCATGATGTCCATCAGCACGAGTTCGACGTCGGGATTGCGCTCCAGGGTCTCGATGCCCTCGCGGCCGTTCTCCGCGTAGAGCACCGGCATGCCGACGCGGCCCAGGACATGGGTGAGGGCGAAGACGTTGCGGATGTCGTCGTCGACGATCAACACCCGCCGCCCCGGCAGCACCTGACCGGCCCGGCCGGCCTTCCACGCCTCCAGTTTGGTGGGCGTCGGCCAGGAGTCGTCCACCTCGTGCCCGGTGAACGGCTCGGCCGACAACTCCTCGGCCGTCGTGGGCAGTTCCTGGTCCTCGGTGGTCCGCCCGGTCGCCGCGTGGCCGGGGCTGACGACGGGGACGTACAGCGTGAAGGTCGAACCGCTGCCCGGCTCGCTCTCCGCGACGATACGGCCGCCGAGCAGCCCGGCGATCTCCCGGCTGATCGACAGCCCGAGCCCCGTACCGCCGTACTTGCGGTTGGTGGTGCCGTCGGCCTGCTGGAACGCCTCGAAGATCACCGGGAGTTTCTCGGCGGCGATCCCGATGCCGGTGTCGGAGACGGCGAACGCGATGACCTCGTCGCTGTCGTGGGAGTAGCGGTGGTCGGGGTCCTTGACCCGGTTGACGCGGAGTTCGACCCGGCCGGTGGCGGTGAACTTGATGGCGTTGGACAGCAGGTTGCGCAGGATCTGCTGGAGCCGCTGCTCGTCCGACCACATCTCGCGCGGTACGTCCTCGCCGACCGACACCTCGAAGGCGAGCCCCCGGTCCAGGGTGAGCGGGCGGAACGTGGCGTGGACGTAGTCGAGGAGCTTGATGAGGGGGAGGCGCTTGGGGCGTACGTCCATCCGGCCGGCCTCGATCTTCGACAGGTCGAGGATGTCGTTGATGAGCTGGAGGAGGTCCGAGCCGGAGCGGTGGATCGTGGTCGCGAACTGCACCTCCTGGTCGGAGAGATGACCGTCCGGGTTGTCGGAGAGCAGCCGGGCCAGGATCAGCAGCGAGTTGAGCGGGGTGCGCAGCTCGTGGCTCATGTTGGCCAGGAACTCCGACTTGTACTGGGAGCTGGTGGCCAACAGGGCTGCCTTCTCCTCCAGTTCGGCGTTGGAGCGCTGCAACTCGGCCTGCTGCTTCTGGAGTTCGTCCGAACGTTCCTGCAACTGCATCGCGAGCCGCTGGGACTCGCCGAGCAGGGACTCCGTGCGGGAGTTGGCGATGATGGTGTTGATCGCGACGCCGATGGTGTTCACGA
The DNA here is from genome assembly GCF_053598575.1 of Streptomyces sp. NPDC001100. NCBI lineage: Bacteria > Bacillati > Actinomycetota > Actinomycetes > Kitasatosporales > Streptomycetaceae > Streptomyces > Streptomyces sp. NPDC001100. Next base: position 317,502 of record NZ_JBSFKO010000003.1, on the reverse strand, counting down.
ACTGGTCGAAGAACGCGAGGTGGACGTCGGAGAAGCGGGAGAAGGACGCCAGTTCGATGACGCCGAGGAGCTTGTCCTCGAAGAGGATCGGGATGATGACTACGCTCGCCGGGGCGGCTTCCCCCAGTCCGCTGTTGATCTTGATGTAGTCCGGCGGGGCCTCCTCGACCAGGATCCGCTTCTTCTCCCGCGCCGCCTGTCGCACCAGACCGTGCACCGGCATACCGCCCGTGTCCACGGTCGCGCCCTGCGCCGACCCGTACCCCGCGATGAACGCAAGTCCCTTGGCCGGGATGGCCGTTCGCAGGCTGTCCTCGTCGGGATCGGCCAGGAAGAACGCCCCGTACTGGGCGTTCACCAGCGGGGTCAGCTCGCGCAGGATCAGGTCGGCGACCTCCATCAGATCGCGGTGCCCCTGCATCAGCGCGGCGAGCCGGGCCAGGTTGGACTCCAGCCAGTCCTTCGCGCGGGTCGTCTCGCGGAGGTTGGCCACCATCAGGTTGATGTTGTCCTTGAGCTCGGTGACCTCGCCCTGGGTCTCCACCGTGATCGAGCGGGACATGTCGCCCTGTGCCACCGCGGAGGCCACCTCGGCGATCGCGCGGACCTGCGTGGTGAGGTTGAGCGCGAGTTCGTTCACGTTGGTCGTCAGGCGCTTCCAGGTGCCGTAGACGCCCTCCACCCTTGCCTGGCCGCCGAGTTGGCCCTCCGAGCCGACCTCGCGGGCCACCCGCGTGACCTCGGAGGAGAAGGAGGAGAGGGTGTCGACCATCGTGTTGATGGTGGTCTTCAGCTCCAGGATCTCGCCGCGCGCGTCCACGTCGATCTTCTTCGACAGGTCGCCCTGCGCCACCGCCGTCGCGACCTGCGCGATGTTCCGCACCTGCGACGTCAGGTTGTCGGCCATGTAGTTGACGTTGTCGGTGAGGTCCCGCCAGACACCGGAGACACCCAACACCTGCGCCCGGCCGCCGAGTCGGCCGTCGGTGCCGACCTCGCGGGCCACCCGGGTCACCTCGTCGGCGAAGGCGCGCAGCTGCTCCACCATCGTGTTGACGGTGTCCTTCAGTTCGAGGATCTCGCCGCGCGCGTCGACCGTGATCTTCTTCGACAGGTCGCCGTTGGCCACCGCGGTCGTCACCTGGGCGATGTTCCGGACCTGCGACGTCAGGTTCAGGGCCATGAAGTTGACGTTGTCCGTGAGGTCCTTCCAGACCCCGCTGACGCCTCGCACCTGAGCCTGTCCGCCGAGATTTCCTTCCGTGCCGACCTCGCGCGCCACGCGCGTCACTTCGTCCGCGAAGGCGGAGAGCTGGTCCACCATCGTGTTGATGGTCGACTTCAGCTCCAGGATCTCGCCCTTCGCCTCCACCGTGATCTTCTTGCCGAGGTCGCCCTGCGCCACCGCCGTCGACACCAGCGCGATGTTGCGGACCTGCGACGTCAGGTTGTCCGCCATGAAGTTGACGTTGTCGGTGAGGTCCTTCCAGACGCCGGAGACGCCCCGCACCTGGGCGCGTCCGCCGAGGTTGCCCTCGGTGCCGACCTCGCGGGCGACGCGTGTGACCTCGTCGGCGAAGGCGGAGAGCTGGTCGACCATCGTGTTGATGGTCGACTTCAGTTCGAGGATCTCGCCCTGGGCGTCGACCGTGATCTTCTGACTCAGGTCGCCGTTGGCCACGGCCGTCGTCACCTGGGCGATGTTCCGCACCTGCGACGTCAGGTTCGACGCCATGAAGTTGACGTTGTCGGTGAGGTCCTTCCAGACCCCGGAGACGCCCCGCACCTGCGCGCGCCCGCCCAACTGCCCCTCGGTGCCGACCTCGCGGGCCACGCGCGTGACCTCGTCGGCGAACGCGGAGAGCTGGTCCACCATCGTGTTCACGGTGAGCTTCAGTTCGAGCAGCTCACCGGTCGCCTCGACGGTGACCGTCCGCGTCAGGTCACCGCGCGCCACCGCCGTGGTGACGAGGGCGATGTCACGCACCTGCGCGGTCAGCCGGGACGCCATCGTGTTGACCGCCTCGGTCACGTCCCGCCAACTGCCCGACAGGCCCTGCACCTTGGCCCGCCCGCCGAGCCTGCCCTCGGTGCCGACCTCGCGGGCGACCCGGGTCACCTCCCCGGTGAACAGGGAGAGCTGGTCCACCATCTTGTTCACCGTGCGGCCCAGGCGCCGTAGATCACCGCGCAACTGCCTGCTGCCGTCGTGCAGATCGACCCGCTGGGTCAGATCGCCGCCCGCCACCGCGTCCAGGACCCGGGTCGCGTTGGCGGCCGGGGCGACCAAGGCGTCGAGGAGCTGGTTGACGTCGTTGACGCGGGAGGTCCAGCCGCCCTGGCCCGGGCTGGCCGAGAGGCGTTCGTCGAGGCGGCCGTGGCGGATCAGTTCCCGTTTGACGCGCTGCGTCTCGGAGTTGAAATGGGTGCTGCGGTCCATGATCTGGTTGAAGGCGGCGGTCAGTTCGGCCACCAGGCCGTGACCCGTCTCCGGCGCCTTCGTGAAGTCACCGTCCCGGGCCGCCGTCATCACTGCGAGCAGAGGGCGGAGATCCGATGCTCGAATCCAGTCCTCTTTGTGTCCGTCTTCGAGCACACGCGTAGCACTGTTCTCACTCATGGAGGCCCACTTCGGTAACTCGGCGCTTATGGCCGCGGCCAGTCTGTCACTCTGTCCGCATCGACCGAGGCGAATTCGTCCGATCTGCTCGGGGAGCTGCGCATGGGGGCAATTCCGACGCAACGGGAGACCACTTCGCGTGCTCCCGATGCGCCCGCGCACCACGGCGCGGACCCGCGCACGACCATGCGCGCCACGCTCTCCGGAAGCCCCCTCGCGCCCGGCTGTGCCCGCGGCCTGGTCCGCGCCGCGCTCCTCGAATGGACCGGACTCGTCCTGCCCGGAACCGAACACCTCACCGACCGGCTCGCCGACGACGCGATGGTCGTCGTCAGCGAACTCGTCACCAACGCCGTCGTCCACGCCGGTACGGACGTCGAGCTGGTCTGCCGCCTGGAGGACACCCGGTCCGTCGTCGTGGAGGTCGCCGACCACCACCCCTCCCGCGCCCCGCGCGACAACAGCGGTGAACCGGCCTGCGAGACACCGGAGTTCGGGCGCGGGCTGCGGCTCGTCGCCACGCTCGCCGAGGCCTGGGGCGTCACCTACCGCACCGGCACCAAAACCGTGTGGGCCCGCCTGCCCGCCGAAGGCAGCCCGGCCGACGAGGAGTTGGAGGCGTACGGCGGCGACCGCGGCCTGCGCGTCGCCGAGATCCTCGCCCCCGAACCCCGGCGCGCCGAACGCGACCGGGACTGGCTCGGCCGCGGCGCGCTCTCCTTCCTCGCCGAGGCATCCGACCTCCTCGCCGGACAGCTCGACGAGGACCTGGTCGCCGCGCTCGCCGGACAGCTGATCGTGCCGAGACTGGCCGACTGGTGCGCCGTATGGCTGGAGGACGAGACGATGGGGCGGTGGGGGTCCTCCCGGTCGAGCGGAGCAGGGAGCGGGGGAGGCTGGGGCGAGGACGCCGGGGCCGGACCGCGCCTCGCCCGCGTCTGGCACGGCAGCGAGAACCGCATCGAGGAACTGCGCGGCGCCCTGGAGAAGCACCCACCGCGCCCGCAGGACTCGCTGCGGCCCGCGCCCTACCCCTGGCCCGCCGACGCCCTCGGCCCGCACGGCACCCACGGCGCGGCACTCGCGTACCGGCTGATCGCGGGCGGCCGGCCGCTCGGCACCCTGGTCATCGGACGGTCCGGGCTGCCCTGCTTCCCCGACGAGGTCACCGGCCTGGTCGAGGACCTCAGCCGCCGGGTCGCACTCGCCATCGGCGCGGCCCGCCAGTACGCCCGCCAGGCCACCATCAGCCGCGTCCTCCAGCGCGGCCTGCTGCCCGGCGCGGTCGCCGAGATCCCCGGCGTGCACAGCGCCCTCGTCTACGAACCCTGCGACAAGGGCGGCCCCAGCGGCGACTTCTACGACCTGTTCCCGGCCGGTGACGGCCGCTGGTGCTTCGCCCTCGGCGACGTCCAGGGCAAGGGCCCCGAGGCCGCCGTGGTGATCGGCCTCGCCCGCCCCTGGCTGCGCCTCCTCGCCCGCGAGGGCTACCGCGTCGCCGACGTCCTCGACCGCCTCAACCAGCTCCTCCTCGACGACGCCACCGAGGCCGCCGACGCCGCGGCCCACGCCCTGGTCGCCGCGGGCGGCATGCCCGGCCCCGTCGGCGACGGCCCCCGCTTCCTCTCCCTCCTCTACGGCGAACTGGTCCCCTTCGACGGCGGCGTCCGCTGCACCCTCGCCTCCGCGGGACACCCACTGCCCCTGCTCCTCGGCGCGGACGGCTCCGTCGCCACGACAGCCCGCCCGCAGACCCTCCTCGGCGTCATCGAGGACGTCACCTACACCAGCGAGACCTTCGAACTCCGCCCCGGCGACAGCCTGTTGTGCGTCACCGACGGAGTGACCGAGCGCCGCTCCGGCACCGTCCAGTTCGACGACGCCGACGGCCTCGCGAAGGCGCTCGCCGGCTGCGCGGGCCTCAGCGCCGAGCTGATCGCCGAGCGGATCAAGCGGTTGGTGCACGAGTTCGGGGGGCGTCCACCGGAGGATGATCTGGCGTTGCTGGTGCTTCAGGCGGAGCACGCGGAGCACGCGGAATCGGCGGGACAGGCGGAGCAGGCGGAACAGTCGGAATAGGCGGGCGGGCGGAGCGCAGGGAGCGGGCGGAGCGGGCAGTCGTACGGGTGCTGGACAATGGAGGACATGCCTTCCGCACTCCCCGACGGTGAACCCGTCCCCGACGACGGCGCCCTGCCCGCGCAGGCGCTCGCCGGGGCCGCGGCCCGCCCCCTCGGGTTCTATCTGCACGTCCCGTACTGCGCGACCCGCTGCGGCTACTGCGACTTCAACACCTACACGGCGACCGAGCTGCGCGGCACGGGCGGAGTGCTGGCCTCCCGCGACAACTACGCGGACACCCTGATCGACGAGGTCCGCCTGGCCCGCAAGGTCCTCGGCGACGACCCGCGCCCGGTGCGCACGGTCTTCGTGGGCGGCGGCACGCCCACACTGCTCGCGGCGGGCGATCTCGTCCGGATGCTGGGCGCGATCCGCGACGAGTTCGGCCTGGCCGACGACGCGGAGATCACGACCGAGGCCAACCCGGAGTCGGTCGATCCGGCCTACCTCGCGGCCCTCCGCGACGGCGGCTTCAACCGCGTCTCCTTCGGCATGCAGAGCGCGAAACAGCACGTCCTGAAGGTCCTGGACCGCACCCACACCCCGGGCCGCCCCGAGGCCTGCGTCTCCGAGGCCCGCGCGGCCGGCTTCGAGCACGTCAACCTCGACCTGATCTACGGCACCCCGGGCGAGAGCGACGACGACTGGCGGGCCTCCCTCGACGCGGCCCTCGGCGCGGGCCCCGACCACATCAGCGCCTACGCCCTGATCGTCGAGGAGGGCACCCAGCTGGCCCGCCGGATCCGCCGCGGCGAGGTCCCGATGACGGACGACGACGTGCACGCCGACCGGTATCTGATCGCCGACGAGGTGATGTCCGCGGCGGGCTTCGACTGGTACGAGGTCTCGAACTGGGCGACGTCGAATTCCGGCCGTTGTCTGCACAACGAGCTGTACTGGCGCGGCGCCGACTGGTGGGGCGCGGGCCCCGGGGCGCACTCGCACGTCGGCGGGGTGCGGTGGTGGAACGTGAAGCACCCGGGCGCGTATGCGGGGGCCCTGGCGGCGGGCCGCTCCCCGGGCGCCGGCCGGGAGATCCTCTCGGCCGAGGACCGCCGGGTGGAGCGGATCCTGCTGGAGCTGCGGCTGCGGGAGGGCGCGCCGCTGGACCTCCTCCACGAGGACGGCCTCAAGGCCTCCCGCCGGGCCCTCACCGACGGACTGCTGCAACAGCGGCCCTACGACGAGGGACGCGCCGTGCTCACGCTGCGGGGGCGGTTGCTGGCGGACGCGGTGGTGCGGGACCTGGTGGACTGATCACTCGGGCGGGTGCATCCGAGCAGAACGCCGGTTCGGTCCTTGGTCTGTTTCCTGAGCTGCCGTCGACAGAGCGCGGCGGATGCGGAGGGCCACGGAGATGACCGCTGTGGATGATCGCCGAGTGCATGAGACGTTCGAGAACCTTGAGGTGCCCGAGGGCTACAAGGCTGAACTCATCCGGGGGGACATCGTGATGATGGCGGGGCCCGACAAGGTCCACAACCGCATCGTGCAGTCCGTGCAGGACCAGATTCCCTCCAGTCGGTGGGAGCGTCTCCAGACGCAGGATGTGGCATTTCCCGGCGAGAACAGCGAGCCCCAGCCGGGCCTCGTAGTCATGGAGATCGGCGCGGACGACGGTCCGGGACGACTCGTACCTGCTCCCGCCGTGACGATGCTCGTCGAGGTCGTGTCGAAGACCAGCGCCCACCGGGACTACGTGGACAAGCGGTCGATCTACGCCGCAGGAGGCGTCCCTGTCTACCTGATCATCGACCCGTTCGAGGCCAGGTGTGTGGTGCTGACAGAGCCGACCGGGGCCGGTTTCTCGGCGGACTATCAGTCGGAGCGGACGCGTAAGTTCGGTGACCTCGTAGCGCTGCCGATCGTGGGCATCGACCTGGACACGACCGCATTCGCCACCCTGCCGCGTCTCAGGCCGTGACGAAGTCGATCAACTCCTCCACCCTGCCCAGCAGTTCCGGCTCCAGATCCTTGTAGGACCGGACCTTGGCCAGAATCGCCTGCCACACCGCACCGGTGTTTTCCGGCCAACCCAGCGCCCGGCACACCCCCGTCTTCCAGTCCTGCCCGTGCGGGACCCGGGGCCACGCGGCGATGCCCACGGAGGACGGTTTCACGGCCTCCCAGATGTCGATGTAGGGGTGGCCCACGACGAGCGCGTGCTCGCTGGTGACCGACTGGGCGATGCGCCACTCCTTGGTGCCCGGCACCAGGTGGTCGACCAGGATGCCGAGCCGCGCGTCCGGGCCCGGACCGAACTCCTCCACGATGGCCGGCAGGTCGTCGACGCCCTCCAGGTACTCGACCACCACCCCCTCGATGCGCAGGTCGTCGCCCCACACCCGCTCGACGAGCTCGGCGTCGTGCCGCCCCTCCACGTAGATCCGCCCGGCGCGGGCCACGCGCGCGCGTGCACCGGGGACGGCGACCGAACCGGATGCCGTACGGGTGGGCCGTAGCGGACTCGAAGGCGGCCTGACCAGGGTGACCACCCGGCCCTCCAGCAGGAAGCCCCTCGGCTCCATCGGGAACACCCGGTGCTTTCCGAAGCGGTCCTCCAGGGTGACCGTGCCGGCCTCGCAGCGGATCACCGCGCCGCAGAAACCGGTGCCCGGCTCCTCGACCACCAGGCCCGCCTCCGCGGGGACCTCGGGGACGGGCCTGGGCTTCTTCCACGGCGGGGTCAGGTCGGCGGAGTACTGGCGCATTCGGATGACGATAGGAGAAGGCCGGGAGGCGTCACCGCGACACGCCGAAACGCGTTGCCAACGCGTCCCGTTGGGCCCGCACGAACCCCGCGTCCACCACCGCTCCGTGACCGGGCACGTACAGCGCGTCCTCCCCGCCCAGGTCGAGCAGCCGGTCCAGCGCGGCCGGCCAGTGCCCCGGTACGGCGTCGGGGCCCGCCTGGGGTGCGCCGGACTCCTCGACCAGGTCGCCGCAGAACACGACCGGCGGGTCGCCCGGCACCATGAGCGCGAGATCGTGGGCGGTGTGTCCGCGAGTCGCCACCAGGTGGACGTCCGGGCCGCCGTCCATGTCGAGCACCGTGGGGCCCCACACGTATTCACGGGGGCACACGAGGATGTCCGCCGCGTTCTCCGCCGCCCGCGGGTCCAGACCGTTGCGCACCGCGTCGGCCCGTACCTCCTCACCACAGCCCTCGAACACCTCGCCCGGGCCCCCGGCCGCGAGAACCGTCGCCCCGGCAAAGACCGACGCCCCGAAGACATGGTCGAAATGGGCGTGGGTGAGCGCGAGATGGGTCACACGGCGCCCGGCGAGCGCCTGCGCCTGCATGCGCAACCGCGCGCCCTCCGCCACACTCGACCCGGCGTCGATCATGAGCGCCGAGCCGTCCCCGACGACCAGCCCCACCGTGCAGTCCCAGCCAGGCAGCCGGCACCGGCCCACCCCGGCGGCGAGCCGCTCCCACCCCGCCTCTTCCCAAGTCACCGTCATACGGCGACGCTAACGGTGACGGCACCCCACGGCGTGACATCGCAGGACCGGCCTTGCCCGGGGTGTACCTCACGGCCGTACACTGGCCGGGGAACGCTGGCACTCACGCGCACAGAGTGCCAGGAAAGGGCGGGCTCGCGACAAGCGGCGACAAAGGCGACCAGAACTGGAGGTGTGCGCGATGCTCAGCGAACGCAGGCTTCAGGTACTGCGCGCCATCGTCCAGGACTACGTCGGCACCGAGGAGCCGGTCGGGTCCAAGGCGCTCACCGAGCGGCACAGCCTCGGCGTCTCCCCGGCGACCGTGCGCAACGACATGGCGGCCCTGGAGGACGAGGGGTACATCGCCCAGCCGCACACCAGCGCCGGACGCATTCCCACGGACAAAGGCTACCGCCTGTTCGTCGACAAGCTCGCCGGCGTCAAGCCGATGACCGGCCCCGAGCGCAAGGCGATCCAGAACTTCCTCGACGGCGCGGTCGACCTCGACGACGTCGTCGGCCGTACGGTGCGGCTGCTCGCGCAGCTCACCCGGCAGGTCGCCGTCGTGCAGTACCCGTCGCTGACCCGCTCGACCGTGCGGCACGTGGAGCTGCTGTCGCTGGCCCCCGCGCGCGTGATGCTCGTGCTGATCACGGACACCGGGCGGGTCGAGCAGCGCATGGTGGACTGCCCGGCGCCGTTCGGGGAGTCCTCGCTCGCGGATCTACGCGCGCGGCTCAACAGCCGGATCGCCGGCCGCCGCTTCGCGGACGTGCCGCAGCTCGTGCAGGACCTGCCGGACGCCTTCGAGAACGAGGACCGCGGCACGGTCGCGACGGTGCTCTCCACCCTCCTGGAGACCCTCGTCGAAGAGACAGAGGAGCGGCTGATGATCGGCGGCACCGCCAATCTCACCCGCTTCGGACATGACTTTCCCCTCACCATCCGCCCCATCCTGGAAGCCCTGGAGGAGCAGGTCGTCCTCCTCAAGTTGCTTGGTGAGGCGGGGGATTCGGGCATGACCGTACGGATCGGTCACGAGAACGCCTACGAGGGACTCAACTCCACGTCGGTGGTGTCGGTCGGCTACGGTTCGGGCGGCGAGGCAGTCGCCAAGCTCGGCGTGGTCGGACCGACCCGCATGGATTACCCGGGAACGATGGGAGCGGTACGCGCAGTGGCACGGTACGTCGGACAGATCCTGGCGGAGTCCTAAGTGGCCACGGACTACTACGCCGTCCTCGGCGTGCGTCGCGACGCGTCGCAGGATGAGATCAAGAAGGCCTTCCGCCGGCTCGCGCGCGAGCTGCACCCGGACGTGAATCCGGATCCGAAGACCCAGGAGCGGTTCAAGGAGATCAACGCCGCTTACGAGGTGCTCTCGGACCCGCAGAAGAAGCAGGTCTACGACCTCGGCGGCGACCCCCTCTCGCAGGCGGGCGGCGGCGGAGCCGGCGGCTTCGGCGCGGGCGGCTTCGGGAACTTCTCGGACATCATGGACGCGTTCTTCGGCACGGCGTCGCAGCGCGGGCCGCGCTCGCGCACCCGCCGCGGCCAGGACGCCATGATCCGGCTGGAGATCGAGCTCGACGAGGCGGCCTTCGGCACCACGAAGGACATCCAGGTCGACACGGCCGTCGTCTGCAACACCTGCAACGGCGAGGGCGCCGCCCCCGGCACCTCCGCCCAGACATGCGACATGTGCCGCGGCCGTGGTGAGGTCTCGCAGGTGACCCGGTCCTTCCTGGGCCAGGTCATGACGTCCCGCCCCTGCCCCCAGTGCCAGGGCTTCGGCACCGTCGTGCCGACGCCGTGCCCGGAGTGCGCCGGAGACGGCCGCGTCCGCTCGCGGCGCACCCTGACGGTCAAGATCCCGGCCGGTGTGGACAACGGCACGCGGATCCAGCTCGCGGGCGAGGGCGAGGTCGGTCCCGGCGGCGGCCCCGCCGGTGACCTGTACGTCGAGATCCACGAGCTGCCGCACGCGATGTTCCAGCGCCGCGGCGACGACCTGCACTGCACGGTCACGCTCCCCATGACCGCCGCGTCCCTGGGCACGAAGGTGCCGTTGGAGACGCTGGACGGCATGGAGGAGGTCGACATCCGCCCGGGCACCCAGTCCGGCCAGTCGATCCCGCTGCACGGCAGGGGCATCACGCATCTGCGCGGCGGCGGCCGGGGCGACCTCATCGTGCACGTCGAGGTCACCACCCCGACCAAGCTCGACGTGGAGCAGGAACGTCTGCTCAGGGAGCTCGCGAAACTGCGCGGCGAGGAGCGCCCCATGGGGACGTTCCAGCCGGGGCAGCAGGGGCTGTTCTCGCGGTTGAAGGACGCGTTCAACGGTCGCTGAACCGGTCGTCGAATCGGTCGTCGAATGGGGCGTGGAACCGGTCTCCGCGCGGGCATGCATCTGTCCTATGCCTGCCGGAAGGCCGGATTCGGACTTGTTCGGAGGACGTGACAACATGCCGTCATGTCCTCCGCACTGACCGATCTTTTCCCGCATCCGATCGTGCAGGCCCCCATGGCGGGCGGTGTCTCCGTACCGCGCCTCGCGGCTGCCGTGTCCGAGGCCGGCGGGCTGGGGTTCCTCGCCGCCGGGTACAAGACCGCCGACGGTATGTACCAGGAGATCAAGCAGCTGCGGAGCCTGACGTCCCGCCCCTTCGGCGTGAACCTCTTCATGCCGCAGCCGGAGTACGCGGACAAGGCGGCGGTCGACGTCTACGCCCACCAGCTGGCCGGCGAGGCCGCCTGGTACGACACGGAACTCGGCGATCCGGACAGCGGCCGCGAGGACGGCTACGACGCGAAGCTGTCCGTGCTGCTCGACAACCCGGTGGCCTTCGCCTCCTTCCACTTCGGCGTCCCCACCCGTGAGGTGCTGGACTCGCTGCGCCGGGCCGGCACCTTCACCCTCGTCACCGCCACCACCGCCGAGGAGGCCCTCGCCGTGGAGCGGGCCGGCGCCGACGCGGTGATCGCGCAGGGCATCGAGGCCGGCGGCCACCAGGGCACCCACCGCGACCTCCCGGAGAGCGACGGCTCCGGCATAGGGCTGCTCTCCCTGGTCGCCCAGATCCGCGAGACGGTGAGCCTCCCGATCGTCGCCGCCGGCGGTCTGATGCGCGGCAGCCAGATCGCCGCCGCCCTCGCGGCGGGCGCGAGCGCGGCCCAGCTCGGCACGGCGTTCCTCGCCACCCCCGAGTCCGCGGCGAACGTCCTGCACAAGCAGGCACTCACCAACCCCCTTTTCACGCGTACCGAGTTGACCCGCGCGTTCTCCGGCCGCCCGGCCCGCGGCCTGGTCAACCGCTTCATGCGCGAGCACGGCCCGTACGCCCCCGCCGCCTACCCCGAGGTCCACCACCTCACCTCGCCGCTGCGCAAGCAGGCCGCCGCGGCCGGTGACGCGCAGGGCATGGTGCTGTGGGCGGGACAGGGCCACCGCATGGCCCGCGAGCTGCCGGCCGGCCGGCTGGTCGAGGTACTGGTCGCCGAACTGACCGCCGCCCGGACAGCGTTGTCCACCGGGGGTGACCTCCGATGACGGCGCCGGTGTTCGTGGTCGAGTCCCTGGCGGGCGTGGGCCCCGGCTCCGTCGCCGAGGTGGACGGCCCCGAGGGACGGCACGCCGTCTCCGTACGACGGCTGCAGCCCGGCGAGGACGTCGTGCTCACGGACGGACAGGGCCGGGGCGCCGCCGGGGTGGTCCTCAGGGCCGAGGGCAAGGACCGGCTGATCGTCGAACTCCACGCGTTCCCCGTCGAGCCGGAGCCCAGCCCCCGCATCACCGTCGTCCAGGCCCTCCCCAAGGGCGACCGCGGCGAACTGGCCGTGGAGACGATGACCGAGACCGGCGTCGACGCCATCGTCCCCTGGGCGGCCGCCCGTTGCATCACGCAGTGGAAGGGCGAGCGCGGTCTGAAGGCCCTCGCGAAGTGGCGGGCCACCGCCCGCGAAGCCGGCAAGCAGTCCCGCCGGCTGCGCTTCCCGGAGGTCGCGGACGCCGCAACGAGCAAACAGGTTGCCGCACTTCTCGCCAAAGCCGACTTCGCCGCCGTACTCCACGAGGACCGCGACTACCGCAGCGAACCCCTCGCCACCGCCGAACTCCCCGCCGAGGGCGAGATCGTGCTGGTCGTGGGCCCCGAAGGCGGCGTCTCGCCCGAGGAGTTGGCCCTCTTCGAGGAGGCCGGGGCGAAGGCCTACCGGCTCGGGCGCAGCGTGCTGCGCACATCGACCGCCGGGACAGCGGCCACGGCCCTGCTCCTGGGCCGCACCGGACGCTGGTCCTGAACCACAGGAACCACAGGAACCACAGGGGAGAGAGCCGTGGAACTGGCCCAAGTGAGGCTGCTCGTCACCGACTTCGCCGCCTGCTACCGCTTCTACGCCGAAGTCCTCGGCCTGAAGCCGCAGTCGGGGGCGACCGAGGGACCGTACGAGAAGTTCAGCCCGGCGGTCGGGTCGGCCGGGATCGCGCTGCAGGACCGCGCGATGATGGCTCAAGTCCTTGGTGAGCTGGGGGAGTTGGTCACCGGGCATCGCTCGCTGGTGGTGCTGCGGGTGGACGACCTGGACGCGTACTGCGCACAGATCACCGACCGGGGCGCCGTGTTGCTGCACGGCCCGGCGCCGATGACGGACCGGATGCGGGTCGCGCATCTCAAGGACCCCGAGGGCAATGTGGTGGAGCTTCAGGAGTGGCTGCTGCTCCGGGGCTGACGATCGTGCGCCGGTGATCGCGCCCCCGGCGCACGGGTGGCCGTATGCGCTCTTCCGTGTGCGCCCCGACGGTGGCAGGCTGCCGTCCATGGGGGCGTTGAGGCAGAACTGGCGTCGGCCCCGCGGACGGCGGGTGGCCGCCGTGGCGGGGCTCGCGATGGTGTCCGTGGGCGGGGTCGTCGCGTGCCAGCCCGGTGATCTCAGTGCGGCGACCGTCGCGTACACCACCGACAAGACGGCCACCGCGGAGCTCAAGCGGGACCATGTGAGCGTCCGCTATCTGACCTGCACGGGCAACTACGGCAGCGGCAACAAGGCGTACACGCCCGGGAAGACGCCCTCGCCGACAGAGTCCACGGTCGTCTCCGTGGACTGCCAGGGGCAGACGAACGACAACCGGGACATCACCGTCACGGGCAAGGTCACCCGGGCCGTCGACGGCGCCTGTGTGCGCGGCGACCTGGTCGCCAAGGTGGGCGGCAAGCAGGTGTTCCACGTGACCGGGCTCGGCGACTGCAACGCGGCGACACCCTCGTCCGTGGTCAACCCGAACCCGAGCCTCACCTACGGCCCCGGACCGACCGTCACCGTCACGGTCACCAAGACCATCTGGTGCAAGGGCGACCCGACCTGCTGGCCCGTGGAGGGCAAGTGAGGGCCCTTCCCTAGCGGGCAAGTGATCCAAACCGCTGTCTTCACAGGCCGCCGCTGCATACGCTGATCAGGTGACTCAGCCCTCAGCGTCCGCAGCCCAGGCCGGTCTCCAGGCCTATCTCCGCTTCCCGCACCTGCACGGCGAGTTGATCGCCTTCACCGCCGAGGACGACGTGTGGCTGGCCCCCCTCGACGGCGGCCGGGCCTGGCGGGTCAGCGCCGAGAACGTGCCGGTGAACCACCCGCGCGTCTCGCCCGACGGCACCACCGTCGCCTGGACCTCCACCAGGGACGGCGCTCCCGAGGTGCACATCGCCCCGGTCGACGGAGGACCGGCCAAACGCCTCACCCACTGGGGGAGTTCACGCACCCAGGTGCGCGGCTGGACGGCGGACGGCCAGGTCCTCGCCATCAGCACCCACGGTCAGGCGAACCTCCGCCGCAGCTGGGCCCGCACCGTCCCGCTGGACGGCGGACCGGCAACCACCCTGCCGTACGGGCCCGTTGGCGATGTGGCCATCGGGCCCGCCGCCACCGTCCTGCTCTCCGCCCCCATGGGCCGCGAGGCCGCCTGGTGGAAGCGCTACCGGGGCGGCACCGCGGGCAAGCTGTGGATCGACCGCGAGGGCGACGGCGAATTCACGCGCCTGCACGAGGAGTTGGACGGCAACATCGAATACCCGGTGTGGGCGGGGGAGCGGATCGCGTTCCTCTCCGACCACGAGGGCACCGGCGCCCTCTACTCCTCCCTCGCCGACGGCACCGACCTGCGCCGCCACACACCGCTTGGGGGCACTTCCCGCTCGAGCGGAGCCGAGAGTGGGGGAGGCTTCTACGCCCGGCACGCGGCCGGCGACGGCACCCGGATCATCTACTCCTCCGCCGGTGAACTCTGGCTCCTCGACGACCTGGACGGCGCCGAACCGCGCCGGCTCGACATCCGGCTCGGCGGACAGCGCACCGACCAGCAGCCCTTCCCGGTGTCCGCCGCCCGCTGGTTCGCCTCCGCGTCGCCCGACCACACCGCGCGCGGCAGCGCCGTCGCCGTCCGCGGCACCGTCCACTGGATCACCCACCGCGCCGGCCCCGCCCGCGCGCTCGCCGCCACCCCCGGCGTCCGCGCCCGGCTGCCCCACACCTTCCGCGTCGACGGCGAGGAGTGGGTGGTGTGGGTGACGGACGCCGAGGGCGACGACGCCCTGGAGTTCGCCCCCGCCACCGGCCTCGCCCCCGGAGCCACCCCGCGCCGCATCGCCGCCGGACAGCTCGGCCGCGTCCTCGCGCTCACCGTCGCCCCCGACGGCGGACGCGTCGCCGTCGCCTCGCACGACGGCCGCGTCCTCCTCATCGAGCGGGAGACCGGCGAGGTCCGCGAGGTCGACCGCAGCGAGGACGGCGACGCCTCCGGCCTCTCCTTCTCGCCCGACTCCGCCTGGCTCGCCTGGTCGCACCCCGGCCCGCGCCCGCTGCGCCAGCTCAAGCTCGCCAACACCACCGACCTGTCGGTCACCGAGGCGACCCCGCTCCGCTTCCAGGACTACGCCCCCGCCTTCACCCTCGACGGCAAACACCTGGTCTTCCTCTCCACCCGCTCCTTCGACCCGGTCTACGACGAGCACGTCTTCGACCTCGCCTTCGTGGTCGGCGACCGCCCGCACCTGATCACCCTCGCCGCCACCACCCCGTCCCCCTTCGGACCCCAGCGCCACGGCCGCCCCTTCGAGGCCCCCGACAAGGACGAGACCCCCGACAGCGAGGGCCGCCCCACCACCCGTATCGACCTCGAAGGCCTCGCCGACCGCATCGTCCCGTTCCCCGTCGAGGCCGGCCGCTACTCCAACCTGCGCGCCGCCAAGGACGGCGTCCTGTGGCTGCGCCACCCCGTGCAGGGCGTCCTCGGCGCCACCCGCGCGACCCCCGAAGACCCGGACCCCAAAACCGAGTTGGAGCGCTACGACCTCGCCCAGCAGCGCATCGAGCACCTCGCCGGGGACGCCGAGCACTTCGAGGTCAGTGGCGACGGCAAACGCGTCCTGCTGCGCACCGACCACAAACTGCGGGTCGTCCCGAGCGACCGCCGCGCCTCCTCCGAGGACGACGACAGCGACTCGAACATCAACGTCGACCTCTCCCGCATCCGCCAGACCGTCGACCCGGCCGCCGAATGGCGCCAGATGTTCGACGAGACCGGCCGCATCATGCGCGACAACTTCTGGCGCCCCGACATGAGCGGCGTCGACTGGGCCGGCGTCCTCGACCGCTACCGTCCGGTCCTCGACCGCGTAGCCACCCACGACGACCTCGTCGACCTCCTCTGGGAGGTGCACGGCGAACTCGGCACCTCGCACGCCTACGTCACCCCGCGCGGCGGCTACGGCCACGGCGAACGGCAGGGCCTGCTCGGCGCCGACATCTCCCGTCACGAGGACGGTAGTTGGCGCATCGACCGCATCCTGCCCTCCGAGACCTCCGACCCGGCCGCCCGTGCCCCCCTCGCCGCACCCGGAGTCGCCGTCCGCCCGGGCGACGCGATCCTCGCGGTGGCCGGCCAACCGGTCGACCCGGTAACGGGACCGGCCCCCCTCCTCGTAGGCACGGCCGGCAAGCCCATCGAGCTGACCATCTCCCCGGCAGGCGGCGGCGACCCCCGCCACGCGGTCGTCGTCCCCCTCGCCGACGAGGAACCGCTCTACTACCACGCCTGGGTCGCCGACCGCCGCGCCTACGTCCACGAGAAGTCCGGCGGCCGCCTCGGCTACCTCCACGTCCCCGACATGCAGGCCCCCGGCTGGGCCCAGATCCACCGCGACCTGCGCGTGGAGGTGGCCCGCGAGGGCCTGGTGGTCGACGTCCGCTACAACCGGGGCGGCCACACCTCGCAGCTGGTCGTGGAGAAGCTGGCCCGCCGCATCGTCGGCTGGGACCTGCCGCGGGGCATGCGCCCGTACAGCTACCCCGAGGACGCACCTCGCGGGCCGGTCGTGGCCGTGGCCAACGAGTTCTCGGGCTCCGACGGCGACATCGTCAACGCGGCGATCAAGGCGCTGGGCATCGGCCCGGTGGTCGGCACGCGCACGTGGGGCGGTGTGATCGGCATCGACAGCCGCTACCGCCTGGTCGACGGCACGCTGGTCACCCAGCCCAAGTACGCGTTCTGGCTTGAGGGGTATGGGTGGGGGGTGGAGAACCACGGGGTGGATCCGGACGTGGAGGTGGTGCAGAGGCCTCAGGATTATGCGGCGGACAGGGACACCCAGCTGGACGAGGCGATCCGCCTGGCGTTGGAGAAACTGGAGACCGTTCCCGCAAAGACACCGCCGGTCCTGCCCACCTAAGGGGCGCGGGGCTGACGGTTTGCGGCTCCGCCGCGTGGGCGCGCCCAGCCCCCACGCACCCGCACCCGACGACGATACGATGCCTCGCGTAAAGCGCCGCTCACCTCCCGGAGGGGATCCCATGTCAGGGGAACCGCAGAACGACTGCCTGTTCTGCAAGATCGCCGAGGGCCACATCCCGGCAACGATCGTCCGTGAAACGGACACCACCGTCGCGTTCCGGGACATCAACCCCCAGGCCCCCACCCACGTCCTGGTGATCCCCCGCGTCCACTACCCCGACGCCGCCTCCCTCGCCGCCGCCGAACCGACGATCGCCGCCGACATACTGCGCGAGGCGGGCGAGGTCGCGGCGGACGAGAAGCTCGACAGCTACCGCGTGGTGTTCAACACGGGCACCGGCGTGGGCCAGACCGTCTTCCACGCCCACGCCCACGTGATGGGCGGCCGCGGCATGCAGTGGCCCCCCGGGTAACTCACCGTGTCCGTACGTGAATTGGTGATCCTCGGCACCGCAAGCCAGGTCCCCACCCGGCACCGCAACCACAACGGCTACCTGCTGCGCTGGGACGGCGAGGGCATCCTCTTCGACCCCGGCGAGGGCACCCAGCGCCAGATGCTCCGCGCCGGGGTCGCCGCGCACGACCTCAACCGGATCTGCGTCACCCACTTCCACGGCGACCACTCCCTCGGCCTCGCGGGCGTCATCCAGCGCATCAACCTGGACCGCGTCCCGCACGAGATCACCGCGCACTACCCGCGCTCGGGCCAACACTTCTTCGACCGCCTGCGCTACGCCACCGCGTACCGCGAGACGGTCGGCATCACGGAGTCCCCGGTGGCGGCGGACGGAGTGATCGCCACCACGGGGAACTACACCCTGGAGACCCGCAAGCTCTCCCACCCCGTCGAGTCCTACGGCTACCGCCTCACCGAACCCGACGGCCGCCGCATGCTCCCCGACCGGCTCGCCGCGCACGGCATCAAGGGCCCGGACGTGGGCCGTATCCAGCGCGAGGGAGTCGTGGACGGCGTCTTGCTGGACGAGGTCAGCGAGGTGCGGCGCGGGCAGCGGTTCGCGTTCGTCATGGACACCCGCCTCTGCGAGGGGGTGCACGCCCTCGCAGAGGGCTGCGACCTGCTGGCGATCGAGTCGACGTTCCTGGACGAGGACGAGCAACTGGCCGTGGACCATGGCCATCTGACGGCTGGTCAGGCGGCGCGGGTGGCGCAGGACGCGGGCGTCCGGCACCTCGTCCTCACCCACTTCAGCCAGCGCTACTCCGAGCCGGAGGAGTTCGAGCGGCAGGCGCGGGCGGCCGGGTTCGAGGGGGAGCTGACCGTGGCGCACGATCTACTCAGGGTGCCGGTTCCGAAACGGTTGTAAAACACCCGTACGATACTTCGATGCCCATTCCCAAAGCCGAACTGCACCTGCACATCGAAGGCACCCTCGAACCCGAGCTGGCGTTCGCCCTCGCCGCCCGCAACGGCGTAGAGCTGCCGTACGCGGACACCGAGGAACTCCGCAAGGCGTACTTCTTCGATGATCTCCAGACCTTCCTGAACCTCTACTACGAGCTGATGGCCGTCCTGCGCACCGAGCAGGACTTCGAGGACCTGGCGAACGCCTATCTGGCCCGCGCCGCCGCGCAGGGCGTGCGGCACGCGGAGATCTTCTTCGACCCGCAGGCGCACATCGCCCGGGGTGTGGACATGGGCACGGTGGTGGAGGGCCTGTGGCGGGCGCTCGGCGACAGCGAGGCCAACCACGGCATCTCGACCCGGCTGATCATGTGTTTCCTGCGCGACGAGTCCGCCGACTCGGCCATGGAGACCCTGGAGGCGGCGAAGCCGTACCTCCACCGGATCACCGGCATCGGCCTCGACTCGGCCGAGGTCGGCCACCCGCCGGTGAAGTTCCGCGAGGTCTACGAGGCCGCCGCCGCGCTGGGGCTGCGACGGGTCGCGCACGCCGGTGAGGAGGGCCCGTCGGCCTACATCACCGAGGCGCTGGACGTCCTCGGCGTCGAGCGCGTCGACCACGGGCTGCGCTGCATGGAGGACGCGGACTTGGTGGCGCGGCTGGTGCGGGACCGTATCCCGCTCACCCTCTGCCCGCTGTCGAACGTCCGGTTGCGCGCGGTCGACGTCCTCGCCGAGCACCCCCTCCCCGCCATGCTGGACGCGGGCCTGCTCTGCACGGTCAACTCGGACGACCCGGCCTACTTCGGCGGCTACGTCGGCGACAACTTCGACGCGGTTCGCTCGTCGCTGGGCCTGAGCGAGGACCGGTTGCGGGAGCTGGCCCGGAACTCCTTCGTGGCGTCCTTCCTGGAGGACGACGAGGAGCTGCGGGCGCGGTATCTCGCCGAGGTCGAGGCGTACGTCTTCTAGGCGGCCGGTGTCGTGTCGTAGGTGTGCTGCGCGGGGACGGCCGTGGCCTCCACCGGGATCTCGACGATCTGGGACACCTGCGCCCGGCGCCTTCCGGCGTACAGCGCCACCCCCGTCATCGGTACGGCGATCACCATCAGCCCCGCCGCGAGGAGCGCCCCCATCGCCGGGAACCCCGCCCGCGCCGACAGCACACTCCCCACGAGCGGGCCCGCCGCCGTCCCCAGTGACGAGGCCGAGCCGACCAGGACCGCCCAACGGCCGCGCGGATCAAGGGAGGCGGCGAGGCCGAGGACGTAGGACAGGACGATCGGGTAGAGGGTGTTCCAGGCGATCTCGCCGGTCGCGAAGGTCCGCAGGTCGTGTGCGGACGCGCTGAGCAGGATGCAGCCCGCGATGAGTACCGTGCCCGCGCCGATCGGGACCGCGCGGCCCAGCCGGGTGCCGAGCGCGCCGGCGCCGATGACACCGACGAGGCCGGTGCCGAGGGCGATCGCGAAGACCGCGCCGACGGTGACCTCGGACAGATGCGCCTGGGTGAGGCCGATGCGTCCGCTGACGCCCCAGAGGGAGTTCTGCGCGAGGGACCAGCACAGCAGGGTGGCGGCGAGGACCAGTCCGGCGCGGCGGTGGGGGAGGCCGGCGGTCTCCACGCGCGTGTGCTCCGCCGCCGTCGTACGGACCGGGAGGCAGCCGGTCAGCGGCCATACGGCGAGTGCGGTCAGCGCGATCGCGGCGAGCGGCCGGCCGTGGCCCGCGCCGAGGTGCGGGACCGTGAGGTAGACGGCGCCCGCGAGCGCGGACACGCACAACAGGCCGAGCGTGGAGGCGCGGTGGGGGTCCCGCTCGCCGGCGATGCCGGACGCGGCGACCGTGGTGGCCGTACCCGATCCGAAGCCGCCGACGATCGCGCCGAGGACGACCGCCGGTACGGCGTGCGTGAGGGCGGCCGAGCCGTAGCCGAGCACGGCCAGGGCGAGGCCGATGCGGGCGAGGGTGCGCGGGCCGACCCGGTCCACGCGTGAGACGAGCAGGAAGCCCGCCGCCGCCGAACTCAGCAGCAGCGCGCTGCCGACGGCGCCGGCCTGTGTGGCCGACAGCGGGAGCCCGGCGTCGAGGCGGCCGACGGTGGTGGGCAGGAGGTAGGGGGCGAGGTACCCGGCCGTGAAAAGGGCGACGAGCGGCCAGGGCGTGGTGGTGCTGCGGGCGGACACGGGCGTTCCCAGGGCATGCGAAAGAAGCGGTTCGAAAAGGGGAGGGGCGACGACCGTCGACGGACAGGAACGCGCGGGCAATTTGTATCAAGCACGCGGTTGGGGAAAGAAGGGAGGGGGGTGTGATGTGGGGCACGTTCTGTTTGGGGTGGGGAGTGCCGGGTAGACGTGGCCCCGCATCGCGGAGCCGCCCGGCGGATGTCCGGCGCTAACGCCAGTGCACGGCTCCGCCCGCCGCCCGCGCCGCCGTCTCGATCTTGGCCCTGACCTCCCGCATCACGGAGACGATCTCCCCCTCGTGCTCCGGCGTCAGCCGGACCACCGGCACCGAGCAACTGATCGCGTCCAGCGGCGGGTTGTCGTAGCGCAGCGCGAAGCCGAAGCCGACGATGCCGAGGACGCCCTCCTCGCGGTCGACCGAGTAGCCGCGGGCGCGGATCGCGGCGAGGTCCACGACCAACGCCTCCCGTGTGGTGTGCGTGTTGGGCGTAGCCGCCTCGTACGGCCCGTCGGGCAACTCCGCGTCGTCCCGTTCCGCGAGCAGCGCCTTGCCGAGGGCGCCGACATGCGCGGGCAGCCGCCGTCCCACCCGGCTGATGGTCCGCAGGTACTCGTGGGACTCCCGGGTCGCGAGATAGGCGACGTCCCGCCCGTCCAGTCGCCCGAGATGGATCGTCTCGCCGAGCGCCTGGGACGCCTCGTCGAGATACGGCCGTACGGTCCGCACGCGCGGGTCGGAGTCCAGATAGCTGGTGCCGGTGAGCAGGGCGTGGATACCGATGCCGTAGAGCGAGCCGGTGCTGTCGGTGCGGACCCAGCCGTGCGCGATCAGGGTCTGGAGGAGGGCGTACATCGAGCTGCGCGGCACGCCCAGCTCGTCGGCGAGTTCCTGGAGGCGCGCGGGACGGTCACCGCGCGCGGCGAGCAGTTCGAGCAGCTCGACCGTGCGGGCGGCGGACTTCACCTCGCGGACGCCACCGGGCTCTGACATGGGGAGATGGTAGCGAGCGGGTGCGCCCCATTGACGGCTGTGGTTCGCGTACCTAACCTTTGTCTTCATACGTGGATGACGTCTACATAGGGAGATGGCCAGGAGATGGCCCAGGTGAACGGCGAAACGGAGACCGTGGTGCGCAGGCTGCGGGACGGGATGGCGGGCGGCGTGCTCTCCTTCCCGCTCACCTCCTTCCACGACGACGGCTCCCTCGACCCCGACGGCTTCCGCGCCCATGTCGCCGCCCAGACCGCCACCGGCCCCGGCGCGCTCTTCCCGGCCTGCGGCACCGGCGAGTTCTTCTCGCTCGACGAGGACGAGTACCGCCAGGTCGTCACCATCGCCGTCGAGGAGGCGGCCGGCCGCGTACCCGTCGTCGCCGGCGTCGGCTACGGCTGGGCACAGGCCGCCCGCTTCGCCCGTATCGCCGAGGAGGCCGGCGCCGACGCGCTCCTGGTCCTCCCGCACTACCTCGTCGCCGCCCCGCAGGACGGCCTGGTGGCCCAGCTGGAGCAACTCGCCGCCCGCACCCGGCTCCCGCTCATCGCCTATCAGCGCGGCCAAGTCGCCTATACGGCAAGCTCGTTGAAGCGGATCGCGCAGATCCCCGGAGTCGTCGGACTCAAGGACGGCCACAGCGACCTCGACCGGCTGCAACGCCTCACCCTCGCCGCCCCCGAGGGCTTCCTCTTCTTCAACGGCGCCTCCACCGCCGAGATCCAGGCCCGCGCCTACGCCACCGTCGGCGTCCCCGCCTACTCCTCCGCCGTCCACGCCTTCGCCCCGGAGATCGCCAACGCCTTCTTCACCGCGCTGCGGGACGGCGACGACAAGACGGTCGAGAAACTGCTGCGCGAGTTCTACGTCCCCTTCGTCGAACTCCGCGACCGGGTACCGGGATACGCCGTCTCCCTCGTCAAGGCGGCGGCCCGGCTGCGCGGCCGCCCGGTGGGCCCCGTGCGCGCCCCGCTCACCGACCCCACGGCCGCCGATCTGGCCGACCTCACCGCCCTGCTCGCCACCGGACTCGACCTCGTAGGAGCCGCGCTGTGAACCTCACCATCGCCGACGTCCGGCTCACCCCGATCCTGGTCGCCGACCCGCCGCTGCTCAACACCCAGGGCGTCCACCAGCCGTACACCCCGCGCCTGATCGTCGAGATCGAGACCGCCGACGGGATCACCGGCCTCGGCGAGACCTACGGCGACACCAAGTACCTGGAACTGGCCCGGCCGTACGCGCGGAAACTGATGGGCCGTCAAGTCAACGATCTCAACGGCCTGTTCACCGTCGCCGACGAGGTCGCGGTCGACAGTTCCCGGACCTCCGCGCAGGTCGACGTCGGCGGACTGCGCGGCGTCCAGACCGCCGACAAGCTGCGCCTGTCCGTCGTCTCCGCCTTCGAGGTCGCCTGCCTCGACGCCCTCGGCAAGGCACTCGGACTGCCCGTGCACGCGCTGCTCGGCGGCAAGGTGCGGGACGCCGTGGAGTACAGCGCCTACCTGTTCTACAAGTGGGCCGACCACCCCGCGGGCGTGGCGAGCGAGAAGGACGACTGGGGTGCCGCGATCGATCCGGCCGGAGTCGTCGAGCAGGCACGGAAGTTCAAGGAGCGCTACGGCTTCACCTCCTTCAAGCTCAAGGGCGGGGTCTTCCCGCCGGACGAGGAGATCGCCGCCGTACGGGCGCTGGCGGCGGCCTTCCCCGACCATCCCCTGCGCCTGGACCCCAACGGCGCCTGGTCCGTGGAGACTTCACTGAAGGTGGCGAAGGAGTTGGGGGACGTCCTCGAATACCTGGAGGACCCCGCACTCGGCACCCCCGCCATGGCCGAGGTGTCCGCGGGCACCGACGTGCCGCTCGCCACCAACATGTGCGTGACGACCTTCGCCGAGATCAAGGAGGCGTTCACGCGCGATGCCGTACAGGTGGTGCTCTCCGACCACCACTACTGGGGCGGGCTGCGCAACACCCAGCAACTCGCCGCCATCTGCCGCACGTTCGGCGTCGGCATCTCCATGCACTCCAACACCCACCTCGGCATCAGCCTCGCCGCGATGACCCACGTCGCCTCGACCGTCCCGAACCTCCACCACGCCTGCGACTCCCACTACCCCTGGCAGTCCGAGGACGTCCTCACCGAACGCCTCACCTTCACCGACGCCAAGGTCACCGTCTCCGACGCGCCCGGTCTCGGCGTCGAACTCGACCGCGCCAAGCTGGAGTTGCTGCACCAGCGGTGGCTCGACGACGACGGATCGCTGCGCGAGCGCGACGACGCGGCGGCGATGCGGGTCACCGACCCGGAGTGGGTGACGCCCTCGATGCCGCGCTGGTAGGAGCCGGGTGACCGGATCCGGACGCCCCGTCACGGGCGGTCGGGGGACACCCGCGCGCACGGTACGGCCCGGACCTGCGGCGGTCCGACACCGGCGCGACGGGCGGGTCCGGAGCGGGAGCCGCACTCACGCGTGCGCAGTGGTGCACACTGGCCTGATCCGCATCACGTCAGGGAGCGCACCGTGACCGCGTCCACCGCGTCCACCGGAAAGGGATCGTCGGCCGACCGGGAGAGGAGATCCTGTCCGGCCCAGGTCGACCCCCTGGCCGGGCTGCGCGCGCCGGACGATCCGCCCTGGGACGTGTATCTCACCGGCACCGTCTTCCTCGACATCATCTTCACCGGGCTCGAATCCGCCCCCGTGCGCGGCACCGAGTCCTGGGCCCGCGGGATGGGGTCGAGCCCGGGTGGCGTGGCGAACATGGCCACGGCCCTGGCCCGTCTCGGCCTGCGCACCTCCCTCGCCGCGGCCTTCGGCGACGACCACTACGGCGAGTACTGCTGGGACGCGCTGGAACAGGGCGAGGGCATCGACCTCTCCGCCTCCCGCTCGGTACCCGGCTGGCACTCCCCGGTCACCGTGTCGATGGCCTACGAGGGCGAACGCACGATGGTCTCCCACGGCCACGAGCCGCCCCCGGAGACCGAGTTCAGCGAAGGCGGCGCCCCCCACTGCCCGCCGCGCGCGCGTGCCGCCGTCGCCTCCCTCACCCCCGGCAAGCAGGCCCCCTGGGTCGCCCAGGCCGCGAGCGAGGGCACCCGGATCTTCGCCGACGTCGGCTGGGACGAGACCGGGGCCTGGGACCTCGCCGGACTCGCCGACCTCGCGCACTGCGAGGCCTTCCTGCCGAACGCCGAGGAGGCCATGCGCTACACCGGCGCCGACTGCCCCCGCGCCGCCGCCCACGCCCTCACCGAACACGTACCCCTCGCCGTCGTCACCCTCGGCGCGGACGGCGCCTACGCCGTGGACCGCCGCACCGGGGAATCGGCCTCGGTCCCGGCCATCGCCGTCGAGGCCCTCGACCCCACCGGCGCGGGCGACGTCTTCGTGGCCGGCTTCGTCACCGGCACCCTGGCCGGCTGGCCGCTCGCCGACCGCCTCGCCTTCGCCGGCCTCACCGCCGCCCTCTCCGTCCAGGAGTTCGGCGGCTCCCTCTCCGCACCGGGCTGGTCCGAGATCGGCGCCTGGTGGCGCAAGGTCCAGTCGGTCGAGGGCCAGGACCCGACCGCCCTGAACCGGTACGCGTTCCTGGCGGGACTCGTCCCGGAGGAACAGGGCGAGGCCAGTCCCTGGCCGCTGCGGCGGGCGGTGCCGACGATCGGGTTCGGCAGGTCGTCGTAGGGGAGGCGGGGCGAGTGGCTGTGCGCCCGTCCCGTCCCCTCCCGGGCTGGGTGAACCGTTCCTGCTCGGTTCGGATCAGCGGGCCCCCGCCCGCTCCACCACCCCGGTGACCTCTTCCCGTACGGCCTCGAAGACCGCCTCCGGCAAGGTGCCGAGCGGGGTGAGCGCCAGGGAGCCGAGAATCCGGCGGACATCGGTGTCGTAAGGGACGGCCTCGCTCAGCACGTCGTAGCCGTCACGCACCGCGACCCGCAGCGTGGGTCGGTCCGCCCCCGTCACGGCGACCGCGACCACGAACGGAACCTCACCCCGCAGCACACCGGTCAGCTTGCGATAACCCGTGGCCACCGGCTCCCGCCAGCGCAGACCCAGCAGCAGCGGGCGCTTGGCGAGCAGTTCGGCGAGGTCGGTCTCGACGGGACCGTCCTGCTCCAGCACCACCGCGCGGGCGTCCAGCACCAGCGCGGGCGGCAGCAGACAGCGCAGCGTGCTGCCCACTATGTTCCCGCCGACCGTCGCGGTCCGGCGCACCGCACCCGTCCCCACCCCGGCCGCCGCCCGCCGCAGCACCTCCGGCACGCGCGCGTCGATCTCGTGCAGCAGTACGGCCGCGCCCAGCGCCCCGTCCCCGATCACCTTGGCCTCTGGCACCTCCCGCAGCGACACCGCCTGCTCCGGGAACCCGTCCCGTTGCCAGGACGCCCACACGAGGGTCGCCCCGCCGACGGGCACCGCCCCCTCGGCCAGACACTCCTGCGCTTCGGACACGGACGTGGGCAGACGCACGAACACAGCGGCCGACCTGCTTTCCTGCATGGCTCACCTGACGGACACAGCGCATTGTCCGTACATACGAGGGGGCGCGAACAGGGCTCACGGCGTCACCCTGTGCACGCTCCCTGCGCCGGGCACGCCCCCGGGAACACGCGCGTCCACCCGGTATTTCGTGGCCCGACGGTCACCGAAAAGCCCTACGGCGTTGTCAGTGGCCCGGCGTACCCTGGAAATCACCAGGCCGCCCTTGTGGCGGGCGAGTCGTTTCGAGGAGGACGAGCAAGGCCTACAGAGCCGGCCCATGACGCAGACACCCACAGCTCACACCCCCGCGCAGGGACAGGCGAGAGCAGAGTTCACCGTCCCCGCCCAGCACGCCATGGTGACCCTCCTGGGATCCGGCGACGCTCTCCTGCGGGTGATCGAGAAGGCCTTCCCGGCGGCCGACATCCACGTCCGGGGCAATGAGATCAGCGCGGTCGGCGATGCCCGTGAAGTCGCCCTCATCCAGCGCCTGTTCGACGAGATGATGCTGGTGCTCCGCACCGGGCAGCCGATGACGGAGGACGCAGTGGAACGCTCGATCGCCATGCTCAGGGCGAGCGAGAACGGGGATGGCCCTGAGGAGACACCGGCAGAGGTGCTCACCCAGAACATCCTGTCCTCGCGAGGCCGCACGATCCGCCCCAAGACCCTCAACCAGAAGCGCTACGTCGACGCGATCGACAAGCACACCATCGTCTTCGGCATCGGCCCCGCCGGCACCGGCAAGACCTACCTCGCCATGGCCAAGGCCGTCCAGGCCCTCCAGGCCAAGCAGGTCAGCCGCATCATCCTCACCCGCCCGGCGGTCGAGGCGGGCGAACGCCTCGGCTTCCTCCCCGGCACCCTGTACGAGAAGATCGACCCGTACCTGCGCCCGCTCTACGACGCCCTGCACGACATGCTCGACCCGGAGTCGATCCCGAAGCTGATGGCGGCGGGGACGATCGAGGTGGCGCCGCTGGCGTACATGAGGGGTCGTGCGCACCCGACGTTCACGAATGTCCTGACTCCGGATGGATGGCGCGCCATCGGGGACCTCCAGGTCGGCGACCTGGTCATCGGTTCGAATGGTGAGCCGACCCCGGTTCTCGGCGTCTACCCGCAGGGCGAGAAGGACGTCTATCGCGTCACCGCTCAGGACGGTGCTTGGACACTGTGCTGCGGCGAGCATCTGTGGACGGTCCGCACAGCATCGGACAAGCGCCGCGACAAGCCGTGGCGGGTCCTGGAGACGCAGGAGATGATCGGCAATCTGCGGGCGGCACACGCTCGCCGGTATGAGCTCCCGATGCTCACGGCGCCCGTGCAGTTCCCTGAACGTGAGGTCCCCATGGACCCGTACGCGCTGGGACTGCTGCTTGGCGACGGATGCCTTACGGGCTCCACGACTCCGTCCTTCGCGACGGAGGATCCGGAACTTGCCGAGGCGCTGGAGGGCGCGCTGCCGGGTGTCGCTCTGCGGCACAGGGGCGGGCCCGACTACGTCCTCAACCGGATCAAGTCCCCCGGTGATGTGATCACGTTGGAGAACCCTGTCACCCGGGTTCTGCGCGAGCTGGACCTGTTGCGTACCCGTTCGAACACGAAGTTCGTCCCGGACGACTACCTGTACAACACCGCCGAAGTACGGCTGGCCGTTCTCCAAGGCCTGCTCGACTCCGACGGCGGTCCGGTCACGCAGTCCGGCCGCACCTGTCGGGTCCAGTACGGGACGACGTCGATCATCCTTCGCGACGACGTGGTTGCGCTGGTGCAGTCGCTGGGCGGGGTTGCGTATACGCGTCGAAGGGCAGCCGAGGGCCGCAAGCCAGGGCTCGCGAACGGCCGGGAGGTCGGGCATCGCTGCGACGCCCACATCGTGGACATCCGCCTCCCCGAAGGCATCGAGCCCTTCCGTCTCGCCCGCAAGCGCGACAAGTATCACGCGGCCGGGGGTGGCGGACGCCCGATGCGGTTCATCGACAGCATCGAGCCCGCAGGCACGGAGGAGACGGTCTGCATCCAGGTGGCGGCCGAGGACTCGCTGTACGTCACGCAGGACTACCTGCTGACGCACAACACCCTGAACGACGCCTTCATCATCCTGGACGAGGCCCAGAACACGAGCCCCGAGCAGATGAAGATGTTCCTCACCCGGCTCGGGTTCGAGTCGAAGATCGTGATCACCGGTGACGTGACGCAGGTGGACCTGCCGAGCGGGACGAAGTCGGGGCTGCGGCAGGTGCAGGACATCCTGGAGGGGGTCGACGACGTGCACTTCTCCCGCCTGTCGTCGGCGGACGTCGTACGGCACAAGCTGGTCGGCCGTATCGTCGACGCGTACGAGAAGTACGACAGCGAGAACGGTACGGAGAACGGCACCCACAAGGGTGCCCGTGACAAGCGGAAGTAGACCAGCACGACCATGTCGATCGACGTCAACAACGAGTCCGGAACCGAGGTCGACGAGCAGGCGATCCTCGACATCGCCCGCTACGCGCTCGCACGGATGCGCATCCACCCGCTCTCCGAGCTCTCGGTGATCGTCGTGGACGAGAACGCCATGGAGCAGCTCCACATCCAGTGGATGGACCTGCCCGGGCCGACCGATGTCATGTCCTTCCCGATGGACGAGCTGCGTCCGCCGAGCAAGGACGACGAGGAGCCTCCGCAGGGGCTCCTCGGTGACATCGTGCTGTGCCCGGAGGTCGCCGCGAAGCAGGGGGCCGAGGCCGAGACGCAGCACACCATGGACGAGGAGCTCCAACTCCTCACCGTCCACGGTGTGTTGCACCTGCTCGGGTACGACCACGAGGAGCCGGACGAGAAGGCCGAGATGTTCGGTCTGCAGGCGGCGATCGTGGACGGCTGGCGGGCGGAGAAGGGCCACGACGGCCCGTCCCCGGCGCCGACCGTCTCCTAGGGCAGCGGGTCACCACCTCTCATGAGTCCTCAGATCGTCGTCGGCGCCATCGCCCTTGTCGTGGTCGCCTGGCTCGCCGCCTGCGCGGAGGCGGGCCTCGCGCGCGTCTCCAGCTTCCGCGCCGAGGAGGCCGTACGGTCCGGTCGGCGCGGCAGCGCGAAGCTCGCGCAGGTCGCCGCCGACCCGACCCGCTATCTCAATGTCGCGCTGCTGGTCAGGGTGGCCTGCGAGATGGCCGCCGCCGCGCTGGTCACCTACGAGTGCCTCCAGGTGATCCACGGGACCGCGCCCGCGCTGCTCGCCGCGATCGGCGTCATGGTCCTGGTGTCGTACGTCGCGGTGGGGGTCTCCCCGCGCACCATCGGGCGGCAGCATCCGCTGAACACGGCCACGGCGGCGGCGTACGTGCTGCTGCCGCTCGCGCGGATCATGGGCCCGATCCCGTACCTCCTGATCCTCATCGGGAACGCGCTCACGCCCGGCAAGGGTTTCCGGCGCGGCCCGTTCGCGTCCGAGGCCGAGTTGCGGGCCCTGGTGGACCTCGCCGAGAAGGAGTCACTGATCGAGGACGAGGAGCGCCGGATGGTGCACTCGGTCTTCGAGCTCGGCGACACCCTCGTGCGTGAAGTCATGGTCCCCCGCACGGACTTGGTGGTCATCGAGCGCTACAAGACGATCCGCCAGGCCCTCACCCTCGCGCTGCGTTCCGGCTTCTCGCGCATCCCGGTGACCGGGGAGAGCGAGGACGACATCGTCGGGATCGTGTATCTCAAGGACCTGGTCCGCAAGACGCACATCAGCCGGGACGCCGAGTCCGAGCTGGTCTCCACGGCCATGCGGCCCGCGAGTTTCGTGCCGGACACGAAGAACGCCGGTGACCTGCTGCGCGAGATGCAGCAGGAGCGCAATCACGTCGCCGTCGTCATCGACGAGTACGGCGGTACGGCCGGCATCGTCACCATCGAGGACATCCTGGAGGAGATCGTCGGCGAGATCACCGACGAGTACGACCGGGAGCTCCCTCCGGTGGAGGAGCTGGGCGACGACCGCTACCGGGTCACCGCCCGCCTCGACATCGGCGACCTGGGCGAGCTGTACGGCTTCGAGGCCTACGACGACGAGGACGTGGAGACGGTCGGCGGGCTGCTCGCGAAGGCGCTGGGCCGGGTTCCCATCGCCGGTGCCTCCTCCGTCGTGGAGCTGCCGGACGGCCGCGAACTGCGGCTGACGGCGGAGGCCTCGGCCGGGCGGCGGAACAAGATCGTGACGGTGCTGGTGGAGCCGGTGGGGTCGGTCGACTCCCCGGAGGAGGAGACGAAGCCGGAGTGAGCCCCGAGCAACTGCGCGCGTTCTGCCTGTCGTTCAACGCGGCGGTGGAGGACTTCCCCTTCGGCCCGGACACCTCCGTCTTCAAGGTGCTGGGCAAGCTCTTCGCCCTGACCCGGCTGGACGGGCGGCCCCTCACGGTCAACCTCAAGTGCGACCCGGAGGACGCGATCCGGCTCCGGGAGGAGTACGAGGGGCTGATCATCCCCGGGTACCACATGAACAAGCGGCACTGGAACACGGTGACGGTGGACGGGGACCTTCCGGACCGGCTCCTCAGGGAGCTGATCGAGGACTCGTACGACCTGGTCGTTGCGGGGCTGCCGCGCGCGGAGCGGCTCCGTCTCGACCGGCCCTGAGGGACGTGCGGGACCGGTCCTTCGTATGCTCTGTCCATGACCGACAGCAGCGCGCTTGACCCCGAGGACCGCAAGATCGTCACCCTGGCCCGTTCGGCCCGGGCCCGCAACGGTGTGCCCGAGGGGGCGGCCGTACGGGACGAGACCGGGCGTACGTATGCCGCCGGGACGGTCGCCCTTGAGTCGCTGAGGCTGAGTGCGTTGCAGACGGCGGTGGCGATGGCGGTGGCGTCCGGGGCGAAGTCGCTGGAGGCGGCGGCGGTGGTGACGGGTGCCGACGGCGTTTCGGCGGAGGACCGGGCGGCGGTACGGGATCTGGGTGGGCCGGAGACTCCTGTGCTGGTGGCCGGGCCGGACGGGGCTGTGCGGCTGACGGTGACCGCCGGCTGACAGGAACCGTGTCCGGAAGTAACCCGTCCAGATTTCGCCCTTGCTCTCTCCCCGTCTCCCGCGCATCAATGGAACCGTAAGTTCCGACGGACCGTCAGATTCTGCTCGCGTGGCGCACCGCACCGTGTCCGTGAGGGGAGCTGAGGTGTTTCTCCCGTCCATCCCCACATGGCATTCCCAGACTCGGGAAGGGAACCGGATCCATGAAAGGCAAGCTGAGAAGCAAGCGAATCGGAACGGGTGCGGCACTGGTGACGGGGGTCCTCGCGGCCACCTCGCTGGCGTTCGCGCCCAGCGCGCTCGCCGTCACTCCCCAGACGGCGACGATCACCGCGGACTGCGGCATCTTCGGCGGCGGCGCGGCCACGCTCACGGCCACGCAGGACGGGACGGCGGCCACGATCACCGTCAACTCGTCCATCACCGCCCCGCTGGCCCTGGCACAGGACTCGATCGCCTCCACCTTCACCTTCGTGAACGCGAGCGGCGGCACGACCGTCTTCAGCGGGACGGTGAACCCGGCCATGGCGACCGGCGACGCCGTCACCGTCGGTCCGCTCAGTGGCACCGTCGCCTCCGGTGACAGCCTGGAGGCGTACGGCGGCTCGCTGAAGATGACCATCTTCGGCATCGCGGTGACCTGTACGGCCACCGCACCGCAGTCGCCGGGTCCGTTCGTGTTCGACTGAGAAGTCGCCCGACCATTCCCCCCACGGGCTCAACCGGGCCGTCAACTCCTGCCGTCGGGGCGGGAGCTGACGGCCCATCAGTTTATTTGTCCGTCTCCATTGACTTCTCACGCGATCCCCACATCAATGCCCCCTGTGGGCGCGGACGAGCCGCTGTGCCCACCGTCCTCAGGAGGGGGCACAGCCATGGCTACGACATCCCGAAGACGCCGTTGGGCGTCGTTGCTCGGGGTGACCGCGCTCGCGGTCGCCACGGGCGGCGCGCTGGCCTGTCCGGCCGGCGCGTCGACGAACGTGGACTTCGCCACGCACTGCATCCCGCCGGCGGTCGCGGGCATCCCGCCGATCGACGGCACCACGACCGCCGCGATCACGGTGGACAACACCGCGCCCAAGGTCGGCGACACGGTCACCGTGACCTACACGGTGGTCAAGCCGGCCGCCAGCAACCCGACCGCGATCGCCCTGCCGGCCGACATCATGACGCCCACCGGGAAGGTCACCCTCGGCGGTGCCCAGACCGGCAGTGTCACGGTGGCCGGGCCCAAGAAGAACGACCCGGTGCCGGGCAACGGCGCCTTCCCGTCGTTCTCCATGACCGGCACCTTCACGGTCACCACCCCGGGCGCGATCACCCTCTCGCCCGGCGACTACAACATCCACACCAGCTACATCCTGGAGCTGGACACCCCCTGCACGGTGACGAACCCGCCGGCGCCGGTCTCCGAGACCGTCACGGCGACGGCCACCACACCCGTCAACACCCGTGCGATCAGCCTGAGTTCGGCCTCCGGCAACGCCGGTGACAGCGTCACCGTCACCGGCAGCAACTTCACCCCGGGTGCCACCGTGACGCTGGCCGGGCGGTCCGGCAGCGCCCAGACCGCGGACAAGGCGACCGTCACGGCCACCAGCGCCGGCACCATCAGCGGCTCGCTCACCGTCAACGACAAGACGACGACCGGGATCGTGGCGTACGAGGGCAGTGCGTGGAGTGCCGATCTGGGGGCCGGTCCGGCCGCCTATGTCGTCAACGACACCACGCCCGTTCCGCCGGGGAGTCAGAAGCTGACGACCACCGTCAAGGCGGGCACTCTGTCGATGTCGCAGGCCGGGGACGCCGTGGGCCTCTCCGCCGTCGACTTCGGCAAGGGCGGTGCCTCCACGGGCGCCCTCAACACGGTGACGGTCCAGGACTTCCGCGGCGGACCCGCGGGCTGGTCCCTGACCGGCAAGGTCACCGACTTCACCGGTCCCGGCGCCAAGATCGATGCCGGGGCGCTGAGTTGGACTCCCGCCTGCGCCACCAAGGCGGGCAGCCCGAGCACCTGTGTCGCTGGTTCGGCGGGCACGGTGGGCTCTTCGGGTGCGACGCTCGCGTCCACGCCCGACGGTACGGTGACCGGCGGCCAGTTCACCGTCGACGCCGGACTCTCCCTGAACGTACCGGCGTTCACGCCTCCGGGCTCGTACTCCGGCGTTCTGACGCTCACGCTCACCTGACCGTCCGAACTCACCTCCGGTGGCCGGGCGCCCGCACCCGCCCGACCGCCGCACACCACGTCCGTGGGGGTCCGCACCCATGCGCAAGCTGTACGTCCTCCTCCTGAGCCTGTGTTTCGGCGTGCTCGCCGCGCCGTCGTCCCACGCCGCCGACAACGGCAGTTGGTCCGTGTACCCGGCCGCCTCGCAGATCGCCGCGCGGCCGTACTTCTATCTCTCCGCCGACCCCGGCCAGACCATCCAGGACAAGGTGGTCGTCGCCAACAAGACGGCACAGCCGCTCACCTTCCGCCTCTACGCGGCCGACGCCTACAACACCGCGCGCGACGGCGGGTTCGCCGTACGGACGGTGAAGGAGAAGATGCGGGGCGTCGGAGCGTGGGCGAAGCCCGCCAAGTCCCAAGTCACCGTCCCCGCCCACAAGTCGGTCACCGTGCCGTTCACCCTGCATGTACCCGAGGGTGCCGAACCGGGCGACCACCCGGGCGCGTTGGTCGCCCTCGACGAACGCGTCGACAAGGGCGACGGCTCCCTCGCCCTCGGAGTGCAGCGGGCCGTCGGCGCCCGTGTCTACCTCCGGGTCAGCGGTCCGACGCTGCCCGCGCTCGCCGTCGAGCACGTCCACATCGCCCATCACCAGCCGCTGGTACCGGGGTTGGGGAGCAGCGACGCGACGATCTCCTACACGCTGCACAACACCGGCAACGTCACCCTCGACCCGAAGGTGACCCTGAAGGCGCAGGGCCTCTTCGGCCGGACGCTGCTCTCGCGCGGACTCACCCGTATCCCGGCCGAGTTGCTGCCGGGGCAGAGCGTGAAGCTGACCGAGCCGTGGAAGGGCGCGCCCCAACTCGACTGGGGCGACATCACGTTGACCGCGACCGCGACGGGGACGAAGCAGTCGGCGAGCGCGTCGTTCTTCGCGCTGCCCTGGCTCGCGGCGCTGCTGCTGCTCGCGGTCGGGTTCGCCGGGGGAGTGCTCGCGGTCAGAGCGCGTCGGGGCCGCGTTCGCCCGTCCGTACCCGTACGACCGTCTCCACCGGAATCGACCACACCTTCCCGTCCCCGATCTTCCCCGTCTGCGCGGCCTTGACGATCGCGTCGATCACGGCCTCCGAGTCCGCGTCGTCGACGACGACCTCGATCCGCACCTTCGGCACGAGGTCGACGCGGTACTCGGCGCCCCGGTACACCTCGGTGTGGCCGCGCTGCCGGCCGTAGCCGCTGGCCTCGGTGACGGTCAGGCCGTGCACGCCGAGCTCCTGGAGCGCCGTCTTGACCTCGTCGAGGCGGTACGGCTTGACGATCGCGGTGATGAGCTTCATGGCTGGGACGTGACCTTCTGGAGGGAGGGGACGGACGAGCTGACCGGGGCTCCGTGCCCCAGGACGCCGTGATCGTATGCGGTCTCGGCGTGCACCGTAAGGTCCAGACCCGTCCGCTCCTCCTCTTCACTCGCCCGCAGCCCCATCACCCGGTCGAGCAGCTTCCCGATCGCGTACGTCACGAGGAACGCGTACGCCCCGACGGCGACCACGGCCACCAGCTGCCTGCCGAGCTGGCCGAGCCCGCCGCCGTAGAGCAGACCCTCCGCGCCGCCGGTCATCGAGGTGACCGCGAAGACGCCGATCAGGAGGGTGCCGATGACGCCGCCGACCAGGTGTACGCCGACGACGTCGAGCGAGTCGTCGTAGTTGAGCCTGAACTTCCAGCCGACCGCGTACGAGCAGACGGCACCGGCGGCGAGGCCGACGACCAGTGCGCCCAGCAGGGAGACCGAGCCGCAGGACGGGGTGATCGCGACCAGGCCGGCCACGGCGCCCGAGGCCGCGCCCAGAGTGGTCGGGTGGCCGTCGCGCTTCTGCTCGACGAAGAGCCAGCCGAGCAGGCCGGTGCAGCCGGCGGCGAGGGTGTTGAGGAAGGCCGCGGCGGCGAGGCCGTTGGCGCCGAGCGCGGAGCCCGCGTTGAAGCCGAACCAGCCGAACCAGAGCAGGCCCGCGCCCAGCATGACCATGGGAAGGTTGTGCGGCCGCATGGCGTCCTTCTTGAAGCCGAGGCGGGGGCCGACCACCAGGCACAGGGCCAGCCCGGAGGCTCCGGACGTGATCTCGACGGGGAGGCCGCCCGCGAAGTCGAGGGCGCCGAGGTGCGCCGCGATCCAGCCGCCCGGGCCCCACACCCAGTGCGCGACGGGAACGTATACGAGCAGCGCCCAGACCGGCACGAACACCAGCCACGCCCCGAACCGCACCCGGTCGGCCACCGCGCCGCTGATCAGCGCGGCCGTGATGATCGCGAAGGTGAGCTGGAAGGTGGCGAAGAGGAGGGTGGGGACGGTGCCGTGGACGGAGTCCGGGCCGATCCCCGCCATGCCGGCGTGCTTGAGGTCTCCCAGCAGCCCGCCGCCGATGTCGTCGCCGAAGGCGAGCGAGTACCCGGCCGCCAGCCACACCACCGTGACCAGGGCGATCGACACGAAACTCATCATCAGCATGTTGAGGACGCTCTTCGTGCGGACCATGCCGCCGTAGAAGAGGGCCAGGCCCGGGGTCATCAGCAGGACCAGGGCGGTGGCGGCGAGCAGCCAGGCGGTGTCGCCGGTGTCGACGTGGGCGGCGGCGAGGGTCACGGTCGTCTCCAACGGTGTGGGGGCTCGTCAGAGGGTCACCGGCCCGGGTTTCCGGTTGTGCACGGCTGTGTTTCCGTGACGTTTCATTGCGTAGGGGTTACCGAAAGCTCACCGTGTGAGGCTCCGGTGGACTGTTGTGCGGCGCGGGCCTGTGGATCAGGGACAATGGGCGCCATGAGCG
Organism: Streptomyces sp. NPDC001100; assembly: GCF_053598575.1. Classification (NCBI taxonomy): domain Bacteria; kingdom Bacillati; phylum Actinomycetota; class Actinomycetes; order Kitasatosporales; family Streptomycetaceae; genus Streptomyces; species Streptomyces sp. NPDC001100. The sequence goes on along the minus strand of NZ_JBSFKO010000003.1, from coordinate 281,505 downwards.
TTCGTACCCCGTCATCCAAGCCGTCCGAGGCCCCCCACCGCGCCGGCTTCGCCTGCTTCGTGGGCCGCCCCAACGCGGGCAAGTCCACCCTTACGAATGCTCTGGTCGGCCAGAAGGTGGCGATCACCGCCAACCAGCCGCAGACCACGCGGCACACGGTCCGCGGCATCGTCCACCGGCCGGACGCCCAGCTGATCCTGGTCGACACCCCTGGCCTGCACAAGCCGCGCACGCTGCTCGGGCAGCGGCTCAACGACATCGTCCGTACGACGTGGGCCGAGGTCGACGTCATCGGCTTCTGCCTGCCGGCGAACGAGAAGCTCGGCCCGGGCGACCGTTTCATCGCGAAGGAACTGGCGTCCATCAAGAAGACGCCGAAGATCGCGATCGTCACGAAGACCGACCTGGTCGACTCCAAGACCCTCGCCGAGCAGCTCATCGCCATCGACCAGCTCGGCAAGGAGCTGGGGTTCGAGTGGGCGGAGATCGTGCCGGTGTCGGCGGTCGCGGACCAGCAGGTGGACCTGCTCGCCGACCTGCTGATCCCGTTGCTGCCCGAGGGGCCGGCGCTCTACCCGGAGGGCGATCTCACCGACGAGCCCGAGCAGGTCATGATCGCGGAGCTGATCCGCGAGGCCGCGCTGGAGGGTGTGCGGGACGAGCTGCCCCACTCCATCGCCGTCGTGGTGGAGGAGATGCTCCCGCGCGAGGACCGGCCCGCCGACAAGCCCCTCCTCGACATCCACGCCTTCGTCTACATCGAGCGGCCCAGTCAGAAGGGCATCATCATCGGCCCGAAGGGCGCGCGGCTGAAGCAGGTCGGCATCAAGTCGCGCAAGCAGATCGAGGCGTTGCTGGGGACGCCGGTGTTCCTGGACCTCCACGTGAAGGTCGCGAAGGACTGGCAGCGGGATCCTCGGCAGTTGCGGAAGTTGGGTTTCTAGAGGGGGAGTTGGGCCTGAGGGGCTTTTTTCGCCCCCGCCGCTCCTACCCGGCCCATCCTTCTGGGGCTCCGCCCCAGGCCCCGCTCCTCGAACTCCCCCAGAGGGGGCACCCCCAAGAGGCTGAGTTACCGCGGTCTGGGCTTGAGTTCAGGCGGTGGGAGTCATGTCCTGCACGCCTATCACCCGCAGCAGCTGCAAGCGTTCGTAGGACTCCGTGCCCGGCCGCGCCGTGTGGATGATCAGCAGGTGGTGGGCGTCCTGGTTCAGGAGGACCTCGCAGTCCAGTTCCAGGAGGCCGACCAGGGGGTGGCGGAAGCGTTTGGTGGACTGCCGTCGTACGGCCACCTCGTGCTGGTCCCACAGTCGGGCGAACTCCTCGCTCCCCGCCTGTAGTTCGGCCACCAGCGCGGCCGGTTCCGGGTCGTCGGGGCGGGCCGCGGCCACCGCCCGGAGGTTCGCCACATGGGCGCGCGCGTGCTCCGGGACGTCCTCCGGCGGGAACAGTTCCCGCGAGGCGGGGTCCAGGAAGAAGCGGCGGAGCATGTTGCGTTCCCGGGGCGGGCGGGCGAACGCGTCGCCCGACAGGGCCCGTGCCATCGCGTTCTGCGCGATCACCTCGCCGCAGTCGCTCGACACGTGCGCCGGGGTGTCGTGGAGCCGGTCCAGGACCAGCAGGAGGGCCGGTCGCAGGTGTGCGGTCCCGCCTCCCCGGCGCGGGGGCTCCTCTCCCGACAGGTGGAAGAGGTGGTCGCGCTCGTCGTCCGTGAGCCGCAGCGCCCGCGCCAGTGCCGTGAGCATCTGGCGGGACGGGTGCGGGCCGCGGGACTGTTCCAGGCGCGTGTAGTAGTCCACGGACATCCCGGCCAGCTGCGCCACCTCCTCGCGGCGCAGGCCCGGCGTACGGCGGCGGGCGCCTGCCGTGAGGCCCACGTCGGAGGGGTCCAGGCGGGCCCGGCTCCGGCGCAGGAAGTCGGCGAGTTCGGCGCGGTTCACGCTTCCAGGGTGCGGCAGTCCGCCCGGCATATCCAGGGACCGCCGATCCCCTGATCGGAAGGTCTCTCCCGGTACCGGCCCGCCTGCCCAAAGCTGGTCGGAGACGAGAGGAGCACGACATGCTGACACTGGTGACAGGCTCTACGGGACAGGTCGGACGGCGCTTCGTACCGAGGCTGCTGGCCCAGACAAGGCCCGGGGAGCGGGTGCGCGTGCTGGTGCGGGACGCCGCCCGCGCCGAGCGATTCGCCGACCTGGGCGCGGAGGTCGTACTCGGCGATCTGCGGGACGAGGACGCCCTCGGCAAGGCGGTCGCCGGCGTGGACGCGGTCGTGAACGTCGCCGCGTCCTTCCGCGGCGTACCGGACGAGGAGGCCTGGGCCGTCAACCACGCGGCGGCGGTCGCCCTCGGCCGAGCGGCACTGACCTCCGGTGTACGGCGCTTCGTCCAGGTGAGCACCGGGATGATCTACGGCGTGGGGCGCGGCCGGCCGCTGACCGAGGAGGACGAGAGCCGCCCCGGCGGCAAGATGTGGGGCGCGTACAACGAGTCGAAGGTGGCGGCGGAGCGCGAACTCCTCGCCCTCACCGACATGGACGTCCGCGTCGCCCGGCTCCCGTTCGTCTACGGCGAGGGCGACCCCCACCTCGCCAACTCCCTCCAGTGGGCGGCACATTGGGCCTCGAACCAGCGCCTCCACATGGGCCACCACGCGGACGTCGCCCAGGGCCTCCTGCGCATCCTGCACGCCCCGGGAATCGCCGGCCGCGTCTACAACATCGCCGACGACGCCCCGGTCACCGCGGTCGACCTGCACCTGCTCAACGGCGTGGAGATCCCCGCCGAACTCGCCCGGAACACCGACCCCGACCCCTGGTTCGGCGTCATGTCCACGGAACGCATCCGCCGCGAGCTGGGCTACCGCCCGCTGTTCCCGACGGCGTGGTCGGCACGGGACGCGGGCGTGCTCTGACCCAGGTCGGTCCACCGCCCGTCAGTCCACCGCCCTTCAGTCCACCCCGCGGATCCGCCGCACCAGCAACGCCCCCGCCATCCCGATCACCGCCGACACCAGATACAGCACCCGGTACCCGCCCAGATAGGTGACGATCGGCGCGGCGAGGGCGGGGGCCGCGACCTGTGGCAGGGCGTTGGCGACGTTGATGACGCCGAGGTCCTTGCCGCGGTCCAGGGCCTTCGGGAGGACGTCCGTCATCAGGGCGAAGTCCACCGAGGTGAAGACGCCGAAGCCGATGCCGAGGAGCGCCGCCGCGGTGATCGCGCCCGGCCAGGTCTGCCAGCCCGCCAGCGCCGCCGTCGCCAGCGCCATCAGGACGCCGGACCAGATCACGAAGGGCTTGCGGCGGCCGACCCGGTCGGACCACACCCCGCCGACCACGACCGTGGCCAGGAGCGTCAGGCCGTTCACCGCCGTGAGGATCAGGACGCCCTGGTCGGGGTCGTGGTAGTGCAGGCGGTCGCGCAGGTAGTACAGGAGGTACAGCAGCACCAGCGCGTTGCTCAGGTTGATCAAGAAGCGGGTCAGCCACGCCCAGCCCAGGTCGGGATAGCGGCGCGGACTCAGCCAGAAGCCCTTCAAGAAGCCCTGCCAGGACCACAACGGGCGGTCCACCGGCCGGAGTTGCAGATCCTTGTGGCGCAGCACGTACGGCAGCACCCCCACCGCCGTGAACACCGCGCACGCCACATAGCCCGCCCCGATGCCCCCGGCCGCCGTGGCGAGGCCCGTGCCGCCGACCACGCCCAGGATCTGCGCGGCGCCCAACCAGCCGCCCACAGAGCCCCGCTGGAGGCGCGGGACGCGGTCGGGGACGGCCGCCGTGACCGCCGCGAAGGCCGCGTTCAGGGTGAGTTGGACCAGGCACCAGCCGGCCGCCATCGTCCACACCCCGCCCGCGCCCGCGAGCAGCAGCAACGACAGCGCCCCGCCCGCCGACCCGGCCACGATCCACGGCGTACGGCGGCCCCACCGGGACGTCGTACGGTCCGACAGTGCGCCGAAGAGCGGATTGGCGACCAGGGACACCAGCGCGCCCGCGCCGGTCACCCACGCGAGCATCGTCTCCTTCGACATCCCGGTGCCGGGCGCGAAGTCCTTGGCCTGGGAGGCCAGCAGGATCTGCAGCGGGCCGTACCAGCCCACCCAGATCGCCCCGTTGGCGAGCGACAGCGCGGAGGTCCAGCCCCGGCCGACGCGTTCGACGGGCTCGGCGAGGGCGCTGGGCGCGGAGACCGCGTCCGCCGCGTCGGCCGTCGTCATCCTTGTACCCGCTCTCTCTGCGCCCGCAGCAGGCCCTGGAACCAGCCGTACGACGCCTTCGGGGTCCGCGTCAGCGTCTCGTAGTCGACGTGCACGAGGCCGAAGCGGCGCTCGTAGCCCTCCGCCCACTCGAAGTTGTCGAGGAGCGACCACACGAAGTAGCCGCGGACGTCCACGCCCGCCTCCAACGCCCCGTGCAGCGCCCGGACATGGCCGTCGAGGTAGGCGATCCGGTCCTGGTCGTCGAGGCCGTCGTAGGAGCAGCCGTTCTCGGTGATGACGACGGGCGGGAGGCGGTCGCCGTAGCGGTCGCGGAAGGTGGTGAGGAGTTCGGTGAGGCCCTCGGGGACCACCGGCCAGCCGAAGTCGGTGACCGGGACGCCCTCGATGTCCCTTACCGAGAAGGGGAGTTCGGCGGGGAGGGTGAGGCCGCCGAACTCGATCTCCGCGCCCTGGGGCGCCCCGACCCGGCTCGGCGCGTAGTAGTTGACGCCGTACCAGTCGATCGGCTCGGCGATCACCTTCAGGTCGGACTCCACGTCACCCGGCATCAACTCGCCGAGTCCGGAGGGGTATTCGCCGAGGATCAGCGGTTCCGCGAACAGGCGGTTCAACAGCAGGTCGTAGAAGTTCGCCGCCTCGATGTCCTCCGGGTCCTGCGAGGCGGGCCAGGTCGGGCCGTGGGAGTTGGCGATCCCGATGTCGCCGGCACCGGCCGCGCGCAGCGCCCGTACCGCCAGGCCGTGGGCGAGGAGTTGGTGGTGGGCGACCGGGAGCGCGTCGAAGAGCAGGGTCTTTCCCGGGGCGTGGGCGCCCAGCGCGTGCCCCAACAGGGTGTGTTCCGCGGGCTCGTTGAGGGTGATCCACTTCTTCACCCGGTCGCCCAGGCGGTCGGCGACCATCGACACGTACTCGGCGAAACGCGAGGCCGTGTCCCGCTCCAGCCAGTCCAGCCCGGCCGGGAGGTCCCAGTGGAACAGGGTCGGGACCGGACGGACGCCCGCCGCGAGCAGGTCGTCGACGAGACGGTCGTAGAAGTCGAGGCCGCCGGGGGAGTTCACCCGCGGCCAGGAGATCGAGAAGCGGTACGCGTCCACGCCGAGGCCGGCCAGGAGGGCCACGTCCTCGCGGTGGCGGTGGAAGTGGTCGCAGGCCACCGCTGCCGTCGAGCCGTCCTTGATCCGGCCCGGCTCGGCCTCGAACACGTCCCAGACGGAGGGCTCGCGCTTGTCCGCCGCACCCTCGATCTGGTGGGCCGAGGTCGAGACGCCCCAGAGGAAGTCGTCCGGGAACCGAGGTATCGGGTTGCCTGCATCAGTCGCCATGCGCCGGATCATCCGTACCGGTGGTAACGGGTGTCAACGGGCGGGCGTGAACAAGCAGTTACGCACCTTCCTTCAACACCCTCTGGATCAGCGTCCGTTGCTCCTCCGTAAGCCTGGGGTCGGCCGTGTACACGGTCTTCCCGTCCACCGTGATCTCGTAGTGGAAGCCGTCCGGGACGCCGGACTTCGGCGTGCGCTGGCCGTCGGCGACCGCCCGTTCGGCCAGCGCGTGCCACTCATGGGCGTCGGGCCGCGCCGAGGTGTCGACCTCGCCGCGGCGCTCGATGCCACCGAACCCGCCCGTGCGCCGTACCTGAATACGCATGGGTCCTGTCTAGTACGGATACGGGCCCGGCGCGACCGCCGTGGTCAGGAGATCGGCACCCCGACCTGCTCCCACGCCTTCTGCACCGCCTGCAACTCCTCGCCGCCGTCCCCGAACCGGGTCTTCGCGGCGGCCACGGTGAGCGTGGCGAAGTCGGTGAACAGGGCGTCCTTCTTGAGTTCGCCGCCGGTCAGCACGTCGTACCAGATCTGTCCGGCCTTCTCCCAGGCGTGCCCGCCGAGCGCGTCGGCGACCAGGTAGAAGGCGTGGTTGGGAATGCCGGAGTTGAGGTGCACACCGCCGTTGTCGCGCCCGGTCTTGACGTAGCCGTCCATCGTCGCGGGCTGCGGGTCCTTGCCGAGGGCTTCGTCGTCGTAGGCCGTGCCCGGGGCCTTCATGGAGCGCAGGGCGACGCCGGTGACGCGCGGGGCGAGCAGCCCGGCGCCGATCAGCCAGTCGGCCTCGGCGGCGGTCTGGCCGAGCGAGTACTGCTTGATGAGCGAGCCGAAGACGTCGGAGATCGATTCGTTCAGGGCGCCGGACTGGCCGAAGTAGGTCAGGTTCGCGGTGTACTGCGTGACGCCGTGGGTGAGTTCGTGGCCGATGACGTCGACCGGGATGGTGAAGTCGAGGAACAGCTCGCCGTCGCCGTCGCCGAACACCATCTGTTCGCCGTTCCAGAACGCGTTGTCGTACTTCACGTCGTAGTGGACGGAGGCGTTGAGCGGCAGGCCCTCGCCGTCGATGGAGTGCCGGTTGAAGGCGTTGAGGTAGAGCTCGAAGGTGGCGCCGAGGCCCGCGTAGGCGCGGTTGACGGTCGCGTCCTTGCCGGGGTCGGAGCCCTCGGCTCGGACCTTCTTTCCGGGCAGGTCCTGCTTGTGCTTGGCGTCGTAGATCGTGCGCCGCGGCTTGTCGGTCTCGGTGGGCGCGGCGACGGTCGGTGCGCCGAGCACGGTGGTGAGCCGGCGGTGGGTCCGCTCATAGGCGTCGCGCTGCAGGGTCTCGCGGGCGGGACCGGCGAGCGCGGGGTCCTCGTGCTGGGCGAGCTTGTCGAGGACATGCGGTGGGACGATCGTGCAGAAGACGGGCTCGAAGCCCCCGTGTGTCGTCATGCCCGGCACCTTGGCACCGAGTTATGCCGCTGTCACTACCGGCAACCATGATTGGTGAAATACGGGGACAATCATCACAGTCTCGTAGCAGAGAGTGGTATACGGTCGTGGATGTCCCGCATAGTGATACGGCCCCCCGCACGGCGCACGTCTCGGCTAGTCTTCTGGACATCATGCGTTACGGGCTGCTTCTCCTTAGCTGCCGCGGCGAGGGCCTGTAGTCCAGGTCGACTCCCTCCCCGCGGAGCTTCGCGTTGCGCGTCGGCCGTCCTTCAGGACACCACGAGGAGCCCACGCATCATGGCCCAGAGCGCCAATCGCCAGCAGCCCAGTTCCATGCCGATCCACAAGTACGGCCAGTACGAGCAGGTCGACATCCCCGACCGCACCTGGCCCGGCCAGCGGATCACCGTCGCCCCGCGCTGGCTCTCCACGGACCTGCGGGACGGCAACCAGGCCCTGATCGACCCCATGTCTCCCGTGCGTAAGCGCGCGATGTTCGACCTGCTGGTCAAGATGGGCTACAAGGAGATCGAGGTCGGTTTCCCGGCCTCCGGCCAGACCGACTTCGACTTCGTGCGCTCGATCATCGAGGAAGAGGGCGCGATCCCGGACGACGTCACGATCTCCGTACTGACCCAGGCTCGCGAGGACCTGATCGAGCGGACCGTGGAGTCCCTGAAGGGCGCCAAGCGCGCGACCCTGCACCTGTACAACGCGACCGCGCCCGTCTTCCGCCGCGTGGTCTTCCGCGGCTCCAAGGACGACATCAAGCAGATCGCCGTCGACGGCACCCGCATGGTGATGAAGTACGCCGACGTACTGCTGGGCCCCGAGACCGAGTTCGGCTACCAGTACAGCCCCGAGATCTTCACGGACACCGAGCTGGACTTCGCGCTGGAGGTCTGCGAGGCGGTCATGGACGTCTGGCAGCCCGGCCCGGGCCGCGAGATCATCCTCAACCTGCCTGCCACCGTCGAGCGTTCGACCCCGTCCACGCACGCGGACCGCTTCGAGTGGATGGGCCGCCACCTGTCCCGCCGCGAGCACGTCGTCCTCTCCATCCACCCGCACAACGACCGCGGTACGGCCGTCGCCGCCGCCGAGCTGGCGCTGATGGCCGGCGCCGACCGCGTCGAGGGCTGCCTGTTCGGCCAGGGCGAGCGCACCGGCAACGTCGACCTGGTCACGCTGGGCATGAATCTCTTCTCCCAGGGTGTCGACCCGCAGATCGACTTCTCCGACATCGACGAGATCCGTCGTACGTGGGAGTACTGCAACCAGATGGAGGTCCACCCGCGCCACCCGTACGTGGGCGACCTGGTCTACACGTCCTTCTCCGGCTCCCACCAGGACGCCATCAAGAAGGGCTTCGACGCCATGGAGGCCGACGCGAAGGCCAAGGGCGTCACGGTCGATGACATCGAGTGGGCGGTCCCGTACCTGCCGATCGACCCGAAGGACGTCGGCCGCTCCTACGAGGCCGTCATCCGCGTCAACTCGCAGTCCGGCAAGGGCGGGATCGCATACGTCCTGAAGAACGACCACAAGCTGGACCTGCCGCGCCGGATGCAGATCGAGTTCTCCAAGCTGATCCAGGCCAAGACGGACGCCGAGGGCGGCGAGGTCACCCCGAAGGAGATCTGGGCGACCTTCGAGGACGAGTACCTGCCGAACCCGGACAACCCCTGGGGCCGTATCCAGGTCAAGACCGGCCAGTCGACCACCGACACCGACGGCGTGGACACGCTCAAGGTGGAGGCGAGCGTCGACGGCGTCGACACCGTCCTGACCGGCTCCGGCAACGGCCCGATCTCCGCCTTCTTCGACGCCCTGCAGTCCGTCGGCATCGACGTACGCCTGCTGGACTACCAGGAGCACACGATGAGCGAGGGCGCCTCCGCGCAGGCCGCCTCGTACATCGAGTGCGCGATCGACGACAAGGTTCTGTGGGGAATCGGGATCGACGCGAATACGACACGTGCCTCACTGAAGGCGGTCGTCTCGGCCGTCAACCGCGCCACCCGCTGAACCATCCTGACCGGCGGTTTACCCGTCGCTCAAGGGCCCCGCACGCCGCTCTCCGGCGGGCGGGGCCCCGTCGTTTCCCGGCCATTCGATGTGCAGGTCACGAGCAGGTCTCGTCCTGGGTACTGACTCCAGCTCAACAATGTGGCTAACATCACGCCAGCGCGGCGATGTTGCCGCGGCGTTACGGAGGTGCGACGTGCTGCCAGAACGGGGACGAGACGGCCGAGTTGTCCATGAGGGCCGTGCAGCGCGCGTGCTGGGCATCCGTACCGCGTGGACCAGCGTCGGAGACGGCGAGTTCTTCTGCCCCGGCTGCGGGGGCGACCGCAACTACCAGCGGCTCACCGGGCGCCGCCGCTTCACCCTGCTCGGCCTGCCGGTACTGCCGCGCGGTGACACCGGCCCGGTCGTCGAGTGCGCCGCCTGCGCCAAGCACTACGGCACCGACGTCCTCGACCACCCCACCACGAGCCGCTTCTCCGCGATGCTCCGCGACGCCGTGCACACGGTCGCCCTCGCGGTCCTCGCGGCCGGCGGCACCTGCGCCCGTACGTCCCTGGAGGCCGCCGCGGGCACCGTCAGGGCCGCCGGCTTCCAGGACTGCACCGAGGACCAGCTGGGCGCCCTCGTCGAGGCCCTGGCCGCCGACACCGGCCGCATCTTCGGCGAACCCAGCGGCGCCGGCCTCGCCATAGAGCTGCACGAGGCCCTCGACCCGCTCGCCCCGCACCTCGCCCCCGCGGGCCGCGAATCGATCCTGCTCCAGGGCGCCCGCATCGCGCTGGCCGACGGCCCCTACACCCCGGCGGAACGCGACGCCCTCGCGACCGTGGGCGCGGCCCTCACCATCTGCTCGGACGACGTGACCCGGCTGCTGGCGGCGGCGCGCACGCCGTCGTGACCCCGACCCCGCCGATACTCCCCAGGGAGTAATACGGCCGCCCCGGCCACCCCCGGCAGTACGCCCGAACTCGCCCTCCCGCGCGCCGGCGCCTCCGGATTCCTGGTCAAGGACACCCGTCCGGCCGAACTCCTCGACGCGATCCGCACGGTGGCCGCCGGAGAGGCGCTTCTGTCGCCCGGTCCGACGGCCCGGCTCATCGCCCGCTTACTGCGCAGCCCCGTCGCACCCGCGACCGGCGGCCCCGAATGCCTGTCCGCACGGGAACGCGGAGTGCTCGCCCTGGTCGCGCGCGGCCTCAACAACACCGAGGTGGCCGAAGCGTTGGGCCCGAGTCCGCTCACCGCGAAGACGCACGTCAGCCGCATCATGGGCAAGCTCGGGGCGCGGGACCGGGCCCAGCTGGTGATCGTGGCGTACGAGTCCGGGATGGTCACACCGGGGAAGCTGTGACGGACAGACAGGTCGGCGTCGTTCCGCGAGGGGCGACCTCCGTGAGGGAGAGCGATGACCATCCTGAGCCGCACGCTTCTCGTCGCAGCAGTACTGGCCGCCCCCATCACTGTCGCCGCCCACGCGTCCGCGCGCTCCGGCTGCACGTCCTCCGTGCCCTATGTCTCCGGAGACGGCGGCTACGACACCTACCGCATCCCCGCGACCGTCACCACCGACCGGGGGACGGTTCTGGCTTTTGCCGAGGGGCGTCACAACGACGCGGGCGACACCGGCAACATCGACGTGGTCCTACGGCGCTCCACCGACGGCGGCTGCACCTGGGGCCCCCTGTCCGTCGTCGCCGCCGGGAACGGGGACACCCGGGGCAACCCGGCCCCCGTGATCGACCCCCGCACCGGCGCGATCGTGCTGGTCACCTCCTACAACAGCGGGGCCGTCACCGAGGGCCGGATCATGCGCGGCGAGGTGACGCCGGAGCAGAGCCGCCGGGTCTTCGTGCAGCGCAGCTGGGACGACGGACGCACTTTTACGCCTCCGCGGGACATCACGGCGGAGGTGAAGCTGCCGAACTGGCGCTGGTACGCGACGGGGCCCGGGCACGCGGTCGCGCTGACGCGGGGTGCGCATGCGGGGCGCCTGGTGATCCCCGCGAACCACTCCGCCGCACCGCCCGCCGGGTCGAGTGACACCGGGCAGGAGGCGAAGTACTACGGCGGCCACGACCTGTACAGCGACGACGGGGGCGAGACATGGCGGGTGGGGTTCGTCGACTCCACGTACGACGGGGTCGACAACGCGAACGAGTCCTCGGCTGCCGAACTCCCCGACGGGAGGCTGTACTTCAGCTCGCGGGACCAACTGGGTACGAGTGCGGGGAACCGGCTCGACACGTACTCCGGTGACGGGGGCGAGACGCTTGACCGGCCGTACGCCGTGCAGCACACGCTGGACGACGTGCCGGTGGTGGAGGGGAGCGTGCTTCAACTGCCGGGGGCGGGGGCGCCGTTGCTGTTCTCGGCGCCTTCCGTGCCCAACGTCCGCCAGGGGATGGCGATTTGGCGGAGCGGGGACGGCGGAGGGACCTTCGTGAAGGCGGTCGTGCTGTCGGGGGAGCGGGCGGGGTATTCGGATCTGGTGCGGGTGGGCGCGGACGTGGTGGGGGTGCTGTACGAGACCGGGGTGACGGGGACGTACGACTCGATCGAGTTCCGGCGGGTGGGCGTGGCCGAGCTGAGTGGTGGGTGACCGTCCCTGGGGGCTCCGCCCCCAGACCCCCGTTTCCCGCCCACCCACCCGACTCGGCCGTTTTGACGGTCACCCTTTAAGGGACAGTAAACGGGTGGTGGGCTGGCATAGGCCGGGGGCCTGGGGGCGGAGCCCCCAGGCGGTCACAGCAACCCCGCCGCCGCCAAGAACTTCCCGACCTGCCCCACCTCATCCGCCGACAACGCCACCTGCGGCTCCGCAGTCGCCGCACACTCGATCACGCCCCGAAGCTGCAGTGCCGCCTTGAACGCCCCGAGGGCCGACGAACTACCCCCCATCCGCGCCGGGTCACCGACCCCCACCAACCCGAACAACGAGCACAACCGCTCCTGTTCGGCCCGTGCACGCGACCAGTCCCCGGCCCGGCACAGCGCGTCGAGCCGGACATACCCGTGCGGATCGACATTGGCGAGCCCCGGCACCGCCCCGTCCGCCCCCAACGCCAGCGCCGAGTCGACGAACAGCTCGGAACCGGTGAGCACGCTGAACCCCGCGATGTCGGGATGGACACGCGCGCCCATGACGACCGTACGGAAGCCGCCGAGGTCACCGCTGGAGTCCTTGAGGCCGGCGAGGACACCCTCCGCGGCGAGTTCGAGGACGAGATCGGAGGGCAGCTTGGTGTGGACGGAGGCGGGGAGGTCGTAGGCCACCACCGGGACCGGCGACGCGGCGGCGATCAGTCGGTAGTGGCGGGCGATCTCCGCCGGGTGGGTGCGCGTGTAGAAGGGCGCGGTCACCACGACCGCCTCCGCCCCGGCGTCCGCCACCGCCGCCACATGGTCCAGAACCCGCGGTGTCGTCATGTCGATCGCCCCTGCCAGTACCGGGAGTTGGCCTCCCACATGAGCCACGACCGCCTCGACGACGTACCTGCGCTGCCGGTCCGTCAGATATGCCGCCTCCGAGGTCGAGCCGAGCAGGAACAGTCCGTGCACCCCGGCCCCGACCAGATGGTCGACGAGCCTGAGCAGTGAACGGACATCCACCTCGCGGTCCGGTGTCATGGGCGTGCAGACGGGCGGTACCACACCGGTGAGCGGGGCGGGGAAGGTCATGAAGGCTCCATGGGGCGGCTTTGGCGAACGAGGTCGCGGGTGGTCAGGTCCTCCTCCACAGGATGGTGGCAGCGGTAGCGATGTCCCGGCGTCGACGCGGGTGAAAAGTCCGGCATCGCGGACGCGCACACCTCGTCCGCCTTCCAGCAGCGGGTACGGAACGGGCACCCGCTCGGCGGACGTGTCGCCGACGGCACCGGACCGATCAGCGGGATGGGGTCGATGGGGTGCAACAGACCCGGCGTCGCCGAGAAGAGCGCCCTGGTGTACGGGTGCCTCGCCCGGTCGGTGACCTGGTCGGCCGGGGTCTCCTCGACGATCCGGCCCAGGTACATGGTGATCACGCGGTCGCTCATCCGCCGTACCGTCTGGATGTCGTGGGACACGAACACCAGGGCCAGGCCCAGCCGTTCCTTCAGGTCCAACAGGAGATTCAGGATCTGCGCGCGGACCGAGACGTCCAGCGCGCTCGTCGGCTCGTCCGCCACCACCAGGTCGGGGTCCAGGGCCAACGCCCGCGCGATCGCCACTCGTTGGCGCTGACCGCCGGAGAGCTGCCCCGGGAGGCCGTCCGCGAGCGCGCGCGGGAGGCCGACCAGGGACATCAACTCCCGTACCCGTTCCTCCCGTTGGCTCCGGTCACCGCGGCCGTGCACATCCAGCGGGTCGCGCAGTGTCCTGCGGATGGTGAGGCGGCGGTTCAGCGCGGTCGACGGGTCCTGGAAGATCATGCCGATACCGGTGCCCACGGCGGCCCGGCGTTCGCCGTCCGGCATCGACCACAGGTCGCGACCCCGGAACGACACCGTGCCGGACGTCGGCCGCTGTACGCCCACCAGCACCTTCGCCAGCGTGGACTTCCCGCAGCCGGACTCGCCGACCACGCCCACCGTCTCGCCGGGCGCGATGGCGAGATCGGCGCCGGTCAGGGCGTAGACCCTGTCACGGGTGAACAGGCCGCCGCTGCGCGCCTTGTGGACGACATGGGCGCCGGTCAACTCGACCAGCGAGCGCCCCAGTTGACCACGAGCCGCCTCCGGTTCGACCTCCGCGCCGCTCATGACACCGTCTCGCTCTCCGTCGTCGCCAGGTCGATCGCCGGGTGGTGGCAGGCCGCCGTGTGCGTGCGCGGGCCGACCAGGTCCGGTGCGGTCGTACGGCAGATGTCGCTCGCCAGCGGGCAGCGGTCGGCGAAGCGGCAGCCGGCCGGGAAGTCGGCGGGGGAGGGGACGACACCCTTGATCTGGGTCATCCGTTCGGCCGCCGACTCCAACGACAGCACGCTGCCGAGCAGGCCGCGCGTGTAGTGGTGGGCCGGCGACTCGACCAGATCGGCGGTCACGCCCGTCTCCACGATCTGTCCGCCGTACATCACCACCACCCGGTCGGTGACGTCGGCGATCAGCGCGAGGTCGTGCGAGACGAGGACGAGCGCGAAGCCCAACTCCTCACGCAGGCGCAGCAGTAGCTCTATGACCTGCGCCTGCACGGTGACGTCGAGGGCGGTGGTCGGTTCGTCGGCGACGATCAGCTTGGGGTCGCGGGACAACGCCATGGCGATCAGGACGCGTTGGCGCTGGCCGCCGGAGAGTTCGTGCGGGTAGCTGCGCAGGATGCGCTCCGGGTCGAGGCCGACCATCGTCAGCAACTCGCCCGCCCCACGGTGTCCTCCGCGCCGTATCACCTGCTTGAGCTGGGCGCGGATCGGCATCGCCGGGTTCAGCGAGGACAGGGCGTCCTGGTAGACCATGGCCATCTCGTGGCCGAGCAGTTTGCGGCGGACCCGCATCGGTTCGCCCACCAACTGCCGCTGGTTGAAACGGACATGGCCGCGCACCCGCGCGCCCTTAGGTTCCAGACCCATCACCGCGAGTGCCGTCAGCGACTTGCCGCAGCCCGACTCGCCGACCAGGCCCAGGACTTCACCCCCCCGCACCTCGAAACTGATGCCGTCGACGATGTCCACGCCGTGATGGCGGCCCTCGAAACCGATGGCCAAGTTCTCGACCGCCAGGACCGGTTGCCCGTCGGGGTCCGGCAACGGCCGTGCCCGGGAACGGAGTCGTAGCGCCGCCTCCGTCAGGCCGGGGAGCGGGAGGACCTCGCCGCTGCCGGGCTGCGGGGCGTCGAGCGGGTCGTCGTCCGGCCGTACGTCCACCTCGCGCGCGGCCGGGGCCGCCCAGGCGTCCGAGACGCCCTCGGACAGTATGTTCAGGGACAGTACGGTGATCAGCATCAGCAGGCCGGGGAAGACCGTCGCCCACCAACCCCCGGTCAGCACCATGTTCTTGCCGTCCGCGATGACGCTGCCCCACGACGGGTCCGGGGGCCGGACGCCCGCGCCGATGAAGGACAGCGACGCCTCGAAGACGATCGCCTCGGCGACCTGCACGGTGCAGAACACCAGGATCGGGGCGGCGCAGTTGACGGCCACGTGCCGGATGACGATGTGCGGGGTGCGGGCGCCGATCACCCGCTCGGCGGTGACGTAGTCCTCGCCGTACTGGTCAAGTACGTTGGCCCGTACGACCCTTGCGACCGGTGGGGTGAACAGGAACGCGATCGCGCAGATCAGTACGGTGATCCCGCCGCCGAACACGGCGACCAGGACGGCCGCGAGCGCGATGCCGGGGAACGCCATCACCACGTCCAGGCAGCGCATCAGCGTCTCGTCGACGCCCTTGCGGGCGGTCGCCGCGATCGCGCCGAGCAGCGCGCCGACGACGAGGGCCAGCGCGGTCGCCCCGAGCCCGATCGCGAGGGACCAACGGGCGCCGTACATCAGCCTGCTGAGGATGTCCCGGCCCAGGCTGTCCTGGCCCATCCAGTGGTCGGCGGAGGGGTGCCCGGTGCCGTCGACGGGCAGTTGCTGGTCGAGCGGGTCGTGCGGGGCGATGAGCGGCGCGAACAGTGCCACCAGCACCACGACCGCCAGGAAGCCCACCGCGACCTTCGAGGCCAACGGAAGCCGACGCCAGCCGCGCAGTTTGATGCCGGGCCGGGACAGGGTCTCGGCGAGGCCCTCGCGGGAGAACCGGGGGAACTGAGTGAACATCAGGAGGCATCCCTCAGACGCGGGTTGACCAGCAGATAGAGGATGTCGATGACCAGGTTCACCACGACGAACCCGGTCGCCGTCGTGAGCACCACGCCCTGGACGACGGCCGGGTCGCCGTTCTGCACGGCGTCGATCATCAGCTTGCCCATCCCGGGGAGGGAGAAGATGGTCTCGATGACGACCGCACCGCCGAGCAGGTATCCGACGCGCAGGCCCAGGACGGTCAGTGGGTTCATGAGCGCGTTGCGGAGCACGTTCCGGCCGACCACGACCCGCGGCGGCAGACCGCTGCCGATCGCCGTCCTGACGTAGTCCTTGTCCAGCTCCTCGACCACCGACGTCCGTACGATGCGCGTGAGTTGGGCCGCCACCGGCAGCGACAGCGCGAGCGCCGGCAGTGCCATCGTCCTGAGCCAGCCGGTGAGGGAGTCCGCCGGGTTGATGTAGCCGCCGGTCGGGAACCAGCCCCGGTCGACCGCCAGGTACTGGATCATCAGCAGCGCCAGCCAGAAGCCGGGCGCGGCGACCCCGGTCAGCGACACGACCCGGATGATCTGGTCGGGCAGCCGGTCCCGGTAGATGGCCGCCGTCACCCCGCCGAGCAGCGACAGCACGACCGCGATCGCCAGTCCCAGAAAGGTGAGTTGGAGGGTGAGCGGCAGCGCGGTGGTGACCTGCTGGACGACCGGCGCCCGGGTCAGCGCGCTGGTGCCCAGGTCGCCGTGGAGGAGCGCGCCGACGAAATGGACGTAGCGGAGGGGGAGGGGGTCCAACAGCCCGTTCCGCTCACGGAAGTCGTGCAGTTGCTGCGGAGTCGGGTTGGCGCCCTGGAAGAACGCGGACGCCGGGTCGACGTCCGAGAAGCGCATCACCACGAACACGAACAGCACGATGCCGAGCATCAGCGGCACGAGCAGGACGATGCGGCGGGCCAGAATCCTGACGACGGTGACCACGGGCCAACTCCTGTGCTGCTAGACCCACTTGGCCTGGAGGACGTTTATGCCCGGGTAGGGCTGTGCCCTTATCCCGGTCAGCTTCCTCGGGTCCCAGGCGGTCATCAGCTCGTTGTGGACGACGGGGTAGAGCACCGCCTGTTCGGCGACGATGTCGATGTAGTCCTGGATCATCGCCGTCTTCTTCGTCGCGTCCGGCTCCCGCGTCGCCCGGTCCATGTCCTTGAAGAGCTGCTTGGCGACGGAGTTGCCGGCCCAACGGGCGTAGCCCATCCAGAGGTTCTGCGGGCCGTAGTTGTAGTGCATGATCAGGTCGGCGTCCAGGCCGAACTGGTTGGGGTTCGAGGCGGCGGCGACGATCTGGTAGTCCTGCTTCTGGTCCATCTTGGTGAAGACGGCCGTGGTCTCCTGCGGGGAGAGGGTGGTCTTCACGCCGATCGCGTCCCAGGACGCCTTGATGGTGGGCAGGCAGTCGACGATCCAACTCACGTTCACCGACATGAGGTTGACGCTCAGTCTGCTGACCCCGGCCGCCTTCAGCAGCGCCTTCGCCTTGTCGGGGTCGTAGTCGTAGACCGTCTTCGCGCGCCGGTAGGCCGGGTTGCCCTCGTTCAGGAACGACGAGGACGGCTTTCCGTGCCCGCGCAGGGCGAGTTGGACCAACTTGCCGGTGTCGATGGCGTAGTGCAGCGCCTGGCGTACGCGTACGTCGTCGAAGGGTTTGTGCTGGGTGTTGAACATCAGGAACAGGTTGTTCATCCCGGCCCCGCCCGCGACCGTCAGCCCGCCGCCGCGCAGCTGCTGGATGTTGGCGTAGGGGATGTTGTCGGCGATCTGCGCGCCCGCGCTCGACCCGGAGATCTTGGCGACGCGGGGTGCCGCGTCGACGATCGTCAGCCAGTTCATGGTCTTGAAGGCGGGCGGGCGCGGGCCGTTGTAGCCGGTGAACGCGGCGAAGGTGGTGTTGGACTTCGGGTGGTGCGCGGTCTGCCGGTAGGGCCCCGAGCCGACCGCCTTGCCCTTGATCGCGTCGTCCCAGGCGCCCGGTTGCGAGAAGATGTGCCTCGGCATGATCTTCGCGAGGGTGAGGCGTGAAATCCCTTCGGGGAACGGGAACTTGAGGACAAGCTCGACGTTCTGCGCGTCGATCTTCCGGGCCTCCTTCAGCCAGCTCACGAAGAAGCCCTGCGCGAGGGTCGTCGTCTTCGGGTCGAGGATGCGGTCGAAGACGAAGACGACGTCGTCGGCGGTGACGGGCTGCCCGTCGTGGAACTTCGCGCCCGCCCGCAGCGTGAACTTCCACGAGGTGCCGCTGGTGTCCTTCGGGACCGCGGTCGCGAGCGCCGGGTAGGGCGCGCGAGTGATCGGATCGGTGTCGATCAGGCCCTCGTAGATGTGGTTGTTGCCGGCCATGCAGAACGCCGACGCGGTCTGTGTCGGGTCCCAGCTGCCGTCGTTGCCGTAGCCGATCACCGCGGTCAGGGTGCGGTTCTTGCCGGTGCCCCCGCCGCCGGTGTCGTTCGTCGACTGCGGCCCCGACGAACAGGCCGT
This sequence comes from Streptomyces sp. NPDC001100, assembly GCF_053598575.1. Lineage (NCBI taxonomy): Bacteria > Bacillati > Actinomycetota > Actinomycetes > Kitasatosporales > Streptomycetaceae > Streptomyces > Streptomyces sp. NPDC001100. The sequence goes on along the minus strand of NZ_JBSFKO010000003.1, from coordinate 263,247 downwards.
CAGGGACGAGGAGAGCGCCGCCGCCGCGCCCAGCGCGCCGGAGTACTTCAGGAACGCCCGGCGGTGCAGCGCGGGCACGTTCTGCGTCACGTCTTCGCGCACGGTTCCTCCAGGAGGTACGACGTCCTACGTCCTGCGGTCAGCGCGACCATAAGAGCGCCCGTGGGGGCGGTCAAGGCATCACACACGAATGGCGTAGCCGTCAGAGGTCGGACCAATGGCGGTTTGGAATGGCGGAAGTTGACGCCTTTTCCGGGACGGCCGAGCCTGGACATGGGACGTGGGACCTCCGGTGCGCGTACGATGCGGCGCATGTCCGGGGAGCCGAGGAACAGTCGGATACAGCGCGAGGTCGTCCAGCTGATCCTGGACCGCAAACTCCAGCCCGGTGCGCCGCTGCCCACCGAGGCCGAGCTGATGGAAGACCTCGGGATCAGCAGAAACTCCGTCCGCGAGGCCCTCAAGGCGCTCCAGGCCCTCGACATCGTGGAGATCCGGCACGGCTACGGCACCTACGTCGGCCGGGCCTCGCTGACCCCGCTCGCCGACGGCCTCACCTTCCGCACCCTCGCCCGGCACGAGGACGACGCGGACGCGCTGGCCGAGATCCTCCAGGTGCGCGAGGTGCTGGAGGAAGGCCTGATTCATCGGGTCTCCGCCATCCTCACCGAACCGGAGCTGGACCGCCTGGAATCGGTGGTGAACCGGATGGAGGAGGCGGGCCGGGCCGGCCGGCCCTTCCCCGAACTGGACCGCGAGTTCCACGAGTTGCTCTATGCCTCGCTCGGCAACGAACTCGTCCCCCAACTCCTCGGCGCCTTCTGGACGGTGTTCCACCGGGTCGCCGGAGCCCGCGGCTGGACCGGCGACCCGGCACCCGAACTCACCGTCCGCCGCCACCGCGACATCGTCGACGCACTGCGCGCCCACGATGTCGAGGGCGCGCAGCGCGCGATGGCGGACCACTTCCGCGGCATCGAGGCGCGCGCGGCGCAGGAGTCGCGGGGAGTGGGCTGACGTTCGGGTGGTCCTGAACTGAGCTCAGGGGGCGGTGAGTCGGGCCACGATCGACGCGCCGTCCTGCCACACGTTCTCACGGGAGCTCTTGCCGTCCTCGAACTCGAAGACGTGCAGCGTCAGGAAGGTGATCCGGTGCCCTCCGGCCGCCTGATCCGCGGGCGCGGCCTGCGGCGGCCGCTCCCGGCCGACGGCCCGGTCCCGACGTACGGTGTCTATCTGCTGGGCAAGCCGCCGCCCGGCGGTGGGCACCGCCGGTTCGGCACGGCCATCCTCGTCGGCCAGTTCGTCATGCCGCGCGGCACCGCCTTCGCCGAGCACTGGCATCCCGACCATCAACTCCTTTGTTCCGAACGGGGGGTGCTGCGCATCCGCAGCGAGCACGGGACATGGCTGCTGCCGCCGTCGCTGGTCCTGTGGATCCCCGCGCGCGTCCCGCACGCAACAGCCTCCGAGGGTGACGCCGTCATGCGCGGCGTGTTCGTCGAGCCGGGGAGCTGCCCGCACATCGACTGGCGGGACCCCACGGTCGTCGCGGTCACCCCTCTTCTCCACGCGCTCGTCGTGCACCTGGACCGCACCGACCTGACACCGTCGGCCCGTTCACGTGCCGAACTGTTGCTGCTCGACGAGCTGCGCCCGGTGCCGGTGACCAGTGTGGCCGTACCCGAGCGCGCGATCCACGGGCGCGCGCGGTGGCCGAGGCGCTGCGGGCCCGCCCGGCGGACGGACGGGCCCTCGCCGCGTACGGCGGTCAAGTCGGCCCCAGCGCACGGACGTTGGCGCGGCTCTTCGTCGCGGAGACCGGCCTCTCCTTCGGCCAGTGGCGCGAACGGCTGCGGATGCAGGCCGCGTTGCCCCACCTGATCGAGGGACTGCCGGTGGAGGCCGTGGCACGGCGGGTGGGGTACGCGTCGGCGAGCTCCTTCACGGCGGCGTTCCACCGGGTGGTGGGGGTGACGCCGCGGCAGTACTTCCCGCAGGGTGGCTGACGGCTGAGGCCGGTCACCCGTCGCCCTGGTTCGCCAAGTCCAGGCGCAGCACCAACCGGTCCTCACCCGCCCCGAAGTAGTCCTTCTGGACGCCGTGTTCGGGGCTGGCCGGGGTGAAGCCCACCGAGGTGCAGAGCGCGAGCGAGGCGACGTTGGTGGGAGCCACGGTGGCCCACACCGTGCGCACCCCGTCCGTTCGCAGCCTGCGCATCAACTCCCGCGTGAGCAGTGTGCCGAGCCCCTGTTTGCGGACCTCGTCGGCGATGCCCAGGCTCAGGAACCAGCACTGGGCGGGATCCTGCGAGCGGCGGCCGGCGACGGCGTAGCCGCAGACGGACGGACCGTCGACGAGCACGAGGAAGTGGGCCCCGAGCATGTCGAGGAACTGGCGCATGGTGACGCGTCCGTACGGATCGTCCGGGAACACCTCTCTGTCCAGGCGGACCAGCGCGGGCAGGTCGTCCAGTGCGGCGGGGCGAATGCGCGGTGACATTCGACCAGGATTGCCCCTCGTACCAGGACTGTTCAAGGGTAAGGGGGGTTCCCGAATCCGTGATGTTGATATCGTGGGGCATGCCTTCTGGATCACTGGGAGACCTTCCGCGGCTGAACGCCGACGTACCCTGGAACGAATTCAACCCAGCGGACTACATCGCTCACAACTACCGCACAGTGCTGCATGCCGACGCGGAGATCATCTCCATCGTCCGCGATCATTTCAGTGATCACTTCCATCGCTTTCCGGGGCGCCCGGTCCGGGGTATCGACGTGGGCGCCGGAGCGAACCTCTACCCGGCCCTCGCCATGTTGCCCTGGTGCGAGGAGATCACCCTGCTCGACCGGTCGGAGCCCAACGTGCACTACCTGCGGGGGCAGGTGGACTCATACGACGCCAACTGGGATGCTTTCTGGCAGGAGTTGTGCCTGAAGGGCGACGGGTACGCCGCCTACCCCCACGATCCGAGGGAGAGGTTCAAGCAGATCGTCCGGGTCGAGCAGGGGAACCTCTTCGATCTGACGGGGCGGCAGGAGCGCTGGACCCTCGGCACCATGTTCTTCGTGGCCGAATCACTGTCCGAATCGGAGACGGAGTTCCAGCGGGCGGTGGAGTGCTTTCTCCAATACCTCGAACCGGGCACGCCGTTCGCCGCCGCTTTCATGGAGGAGTCCAAGGGGTATGAAGTGGGCGGTCGGCATTTCCCGGCCTGCAGTGTGACCGAGAAACAGATTCACCGCAGCCTCATGGCTCACACGGTGGGTCTACGGACCGTTTCGGTGGGGAAGGAAAGCAAGGTACGCGAGGGCTACACATCGATGATCGTGGCCCACGGATTCCGGAGCGCGTGATTTCCTGAGGGGGCAGGGGATGCAGGTCAAGCCACGGCAGCACCTGCTGGACGTCTGGCAGGCGATCGCCCGTTACTCCTTCGACGGCGGTGAGTGGACGTGGGGCCACGGTGGCGGCGAGAGCAGCGTCGCCGACGCCGAGCGCCTGCTCTGTCTGCTGTATCCGGCCACCGAACTGCCGTCGTTCCGGCTGGACGACCCCGACACCACGCAGGGCGACGTCCAGCAGGCGCTGAAGAAGGCGGGCGGACGGCTGGAGATTCCGGCCAACCTCGTCACGGCCGCTGTCGAGTTCATGCGCGCCCACACCGACGACAAGAGGCCCTCGTTCGCGGGCGGTTACTACTTCCGGCCCCGGGACAAGGAGCAGGCCCTCACCGACGAGCAGCGCCAACTGGGTGTCGTGGACTCGTTCTCGATGTCCATCACGCTCTGCCTGGCCCTGCTCGGCTTCCTCAAGGTCTACGAGTCCAAGACCCGCCGCGTCGACATGCTGGAGACCATCCAGGAACTGCGGACCGCGACCAGCAACCGGCTCACCGCCGCCATGGTCAGCCTGCTGCGGTCGTTCGCCGTCAATGTCTACGACGCCCACTCCGCCCAGGGCGAGCGGCTGTGCGCGCTCCTCGGTCAGGGGCAACTGTCGCAGCGCCAGGTGCTGGAGAAGTTCCAGCACCGCTTCAGGCCGTTGCGCGCCGCCGTCGGCGAGAGCCTCGTCCTCGGCGTCGATGTGCAGGAGGCGCTGAAGGACGAGAGCCAGCTCTTCGAGTGCGGCTGGTCCTGGGGTCTGGTGCGGAACGCGCCCGAGGTGGAGACCGACGGAGCCATCGGAATGCAGCCCGCGGGCCTCGCCGACGCGTCGCCGTACCTCTACTTCACCGTCGTCGCGCTCGACGGCATCCAGGACCTGTTCTCCGACCGCACCCTGACCCTGGGCCTGCTCAACACCGAACAGCAGCGGCTGGCCGCTGAGTTGCGGCTGCGCTGGGAGATCACCCTCCAGTACTGGTCGGGCATCGCCCGCTTCGACCGCGACCGTTGGCCGCTGGAGGACATCCCCTGGCGTACGACGGAACAGAAACTGGAGTCCGAGTACTTCTCCCTCTCCGTCGCCGCGGTCCTCGTCCACGACCTGATGCGGCGGCGGGCCACGGACGACGACCTGACTCGCACGGCCCGGGTCATGGAGCGGCTGGCCGAGCGCGGCCGGATCACCAGCCGGATGACCCGCGACGACCCCATGATCCAGTTGCACGACCCCGGTGTCTCGCTGCCCCTGCGCGGCGGGGAGGCCATCGGTCCTCCCATGGACTGGACGATGAACGACTTCTCCGCCCAACTGCTCAAGCGGACGGTGCAGTTGTGCACGCTCTCCCGGGATCTCACCGTCCACGACCGGCTGCTGAGGCTGGCCGAGGAGATCCTCGGTCATGTGTGGCTGCGCCGCAGGGGCGAGGGCGACGGGGTCGGCCTGTGGGACCACGTGCACGCCGTGTACCCGGACGCCCCGCACACCGAGGGGCCGGTGTCCTGGAGCATCACCGAGCGGGTCACCGAAGTGATGGTCCAGGTGCACAACATGTACGCGCAGCCGCCGATCCGCAGTCTCGAACTGACCGAACTGGCAAGGGCGTTGATCAGCGAGTCCACCCACCTCCTGGGCAACGAGCAGATGGCGCCCGCGCCCCACTCCGACGGCCGACGCGGAATGCAGCTCAAGGGGATCGAGTTCAAGCTGCGCCGCGCCCGCGCACTGGTGGACCTGCAACCGGGCACCGCCTACTCGTTGGCACTCGACGTGCTGGGGCAGCTCGACGCGCTCACCCGGGCCCGCGAAGCCGCCACGGTCCAGGGAGCGTGACCTTGCTGATCTTCGCCGCCTCCGACAAGGGAGGCACGGGCCGCTCCGTGACCAGCGCCAACCTCGCCTACCAGCGGGCGCTGACCGGGGACGACGTCTGCTACCTGGACTTCGACTTCGGCTCGCCCACCGCCTCGGCCGTCTTCGACGTGCCCGACGCCCGTCAGGCGGCCGAGGACCGCGGACTGCACTCCTACCTGATCGGCGAGGTCGGCGAGCCGGTGAGAATCGACGTGTGGGCGGACACCGAACACCGGGTGCTGCGCAACCAGCCGCCCGGCTCGGGCCGGTTGATCCTGCTGCCCGGTGACCTCACCGGCGGGGAGTTCGCCACCTCCGACGACAACCTGTACCGCTGCGTGGACCTCCTGCTGCGTCTCAACGCCGAGTTCGACGTGATCGTCGTCGACCTCAGCGCCGGCCGCAGCTACGCCGTCGACATGGTGCTGGCCGCCACCGCACAGCGTGAACTGGCCCGCACCGAGGCCCGCTGGCTGATCTTCCACCGCTGGACCCGCCAGCACGTCGAGGCCGCCGCCAGCCTGGTCTACGGCAAACGCGGCATCGTCGCGGCCGGTGTCGCCCGCGGCCACGACGAGGACAGGCTGCGCGGCGCGATCCGCTTTGTACGGGCCGCCGTACCCGACCCCGACTCGGCTCTGTGGTCGCAGGCCACGCCCACCCAGTCGGCCTGGATGGAGCAGTGCGACACCGAGTTGAAGCAACTCGCCTCCTATCACGGCATCGGCTACAGCCAGTTGCTCGGCTCGGTGCCGCTGGAACCGGTGTTGCAGTGGCGGGAGCAACTCATCACCGACGAGGACGTGTTGGACAGCCAGATCGCCACCATGGAGACCTGGCAGGCGCTGAGCGACCTGGCGGCGCGGCTCACCGACGACAAGTACTGGGAGGAGGCATGACCGAGACCGTCTTCCGGGAGACCACCGCCGACCCGCGCACCCAGTCCGTGGCGTTGGCCCATCTCTCCCTGGAGTTGGGCCACCTGTACATGGAGGACTTCGAGGCGGGTCCCGCGCGGCTGCGCGAGCACTTCGCCGAGGTACGGATCTGGGCGGACGCGGCCCGCGCCTCCGCCGCCCGCCGCACCGGCGGCAGGCGCCCGCGCATCAGCACCTGCTTCCTGATCGACGACTACTTCACCCGCTTCTCCACCCCCGCCGAACTCGTTCCGCTGGTCCTCGAAGAGGCCGAGCGAGCCGGTCTCGTCATCGACTACCTGGCTCGGGAATCGGGTTGCGCGGTCGCCGACCGGATCGAACTGGCCGAGTCCGTGATGCACCGCCTGGTGGAGTCGCCGCCGCCGGGCAGCCACGGCTCCCGCCCGCCGGTCAGCCGGACCGGCTGGCTCGCCAACGGGCTGCGGACCAGGCCAACCCGCAGCGCTCTCGCCGAGATCACCGCCTGGCAGCCGCCCCAGGAGACCGCGGCCCGCAACCACTCGGTCTTCATGGACGTCGAGTTGTGGTCCGAGACGGACCGGGGCCGCCTGTGGTCCTGCCCGTTCCTGTCCGCCGTATGGCAGTTGGCCCGTCTCGGTCTGCTGCGACACCTGGGCAGGCCCGTGTTAACTCCGCAGCCGTGGAACGGCGGGGACCTCCCGCGAGACTGGGACCGACTGCCACCGCTGCTCCAACTCAACGACTCCCGGGTCCCGTTCAGTGCCTACCGCACCTGCACACTGATGCCGAACCGCTTCCTCGCCGTCGAGGACGCCGTCCGGCTCATCCTCGACCAGATCGACGTGGACTCCGGAGCGCTCGCCCAGGTCGCCACCCGGTCCGCCGCCGAAGGCCTCGCGGTACCGGAGGCCGTCGCGCAGCGCGCCACCTACCTCTTCTACGAGGAACCCGCCAACTCGGCAGCCACGGACGGAAGCTGACATGACGACACCCGGCCGGCCCGTACGCGAGGTCCTCGCCTGCGGCGAGGTGCGCACCGGTCTGCTGCCGTCCTTCCAGGCACTGGACGGCCGGGCCGCCGCCCAACTGCTCAGGCTTCGCGCCGACGAACACGTCCGCGTCTCCGAACGGCCCAACCTCTACGCCATCTCGCCCGAGGTCCTGACGGGAGTCGACTGCCGGCTGCCCACCTCGAACGGCGCCAAGGTCCGCGGCGTCGGCACGGTGGCAGCCCGCGCGGCGCTCACCGAGGGCCGCGTCCTCCAGTCCACCGCCTACTTCAGCGCTCCGCCGAGGGCCCCGACGTACGCCGTCCCTGGGGGCACTACCTGGTACGGCCGGGCGTGGTCGAGCCGTTCGGGAGACTGCCTCAACAGTCCGTTGCCGAGGGCGTGTTGAGAGGCGGCGGGCGCAGCGAACTGGACCTCGGGATGATCGCCGAAGGACTGCTGGCCCAACTGGTCCGGCATCCGCTCCTCGACCATAAGGCCCCCTTCAAGTTCCGCCGCACACACCTGCGGTGGGCCGCGCTACGCACGTCCGACGACCAGGAACCGGTACTTGACCGCTTCACCCTGGCCGAGGACGGGCTGCGCACCGTCGAACTCCGCGTGCCGGGAAGCGTCCCGGCCGCCGCCGTCGCCGGGCTGTGCGAGGACCTCGCCATGCACGACTGGCTGTTGACCACAGTGGTGCGCATGCTGGAGAACAGTCGGCTCGGCGCGGCAGACGGACCCGCGGCGATCCTGGCGCTGCGTCCGGCTGTCGATCACCTGCTGCATCTGTGGATGCCGCGCGCACACGTGGACCGGACGCTGCGACACCTGTGGGAGGTGCTCGAACGGGAACCCGGTTTTACCCGGCAGTGGCAGACGATGGTCCAACGCGTCCGTGACCAACTGGCGGTCCAGGCAATACCGTTGCTGCACAGGGCGCTGGCGTCGCACTGATCGGCGCGGGTCCCGGAAATGATCCTGCGGGGGAAGGACAGTCATGGACGGAGAGTCCGGGGCGCCCGGTCCGGTGTCGGCGGGTGGAGTGCGCATACCTCCCGTCCTGCTCAAGACGCTGGTCACCCTCGCCGTGGCCACGGTCGCGTACGTGATCACCAACCTGATCGACCAGTCCCAGGACGAACTGTGGCAGCTCGCGGTCTCCGTCGTCATCGGTGGTGCCGCGCTCATCGTCCAGTACCTGATCGACTTCGAGCGACGGCTGGCGTCGGTGGAGCACGGCCAGGGCGCGCAGAGCGGCGCGATCCAGGACGGGCTGGCCGAGCATCACCGCGAGATGAAGGTCATGGTCCAGGAGAAGTTCCAGCTGGTCGGCGATGTCACCAGACTCTTCGGTGATCTGGAGCGGTCGGGGATGGGTGCTGAGGAGGTCCGGCGACTGGTCGAGAGCGCGGCGCGGCTGGGCGACCGGGGACCCGAGATCTCCAAGGCCTTCGCGCGCGGCGAGTTGGACCGCCTCGCCACGTTCGTGGAGGACCTGGCCACGATGGTCGTGGGCTGGCAGGGGGACCCGGGCGACCAACTCACGCGCCTCACCCGCCACGCGGTACGCAGCATCGACGCCACCAGCACCTTCGTGGATTTCGACTACTGGGGAACCAAGGAGGCCCAGGACTATCTGAGGGCGCAGCGCGACGCGATCGAGCGGCGCAGGGTGACGGTGCGGCGCCTGTTCATCGTGTCGCGCCTGGCCGACATCGACGACAAGTTCAAGGAGATCAACCGGGCCCAGCGGAAGATGGGCATTAAGACACGCATCGCGGTCCTGTCCGAACTGCGGGACGGTGTGGGACGCGGCGGGCTGCGGGACTTCATGATCTTCGACGGGGAACTGTATTTCGAGATGAACTCGGACGTGGCACGCGAGGAGCGCCGGAACGAACTGAACGCCCGAGGCTCCCGTGTGACCGAACAGATCGTCCGGTTCGACGAGTTGTGGAAGAAGGTCGGGCCGGACGATCCGCCCGGCGTCGAATGACGTCATCGTGCGGTCGGGGAGGCCGTGCGCCCGCCGGGCGTTCAGCGACGGGAGGGGATGAGAGAGTCGACGAACTGCGTCCACGCCCCCGCCCCGACCACGATCACCGGCCCACCGACAGGCACCTTGCTGTCCCGGACGGGGATGACACCGGCGACTCCGTCGGCTACCTCGACGCAGTCGCCGCCGTTGCCGTCGCTGTATGTGCTCTTGCGCCAACTGGCCTTGCTCAGGTCGTACTCGCGCATCGTCTGTGGTCCTCCGCCGCCGATTCGATCAGAGTCAGGGACACCTCCGGCGACAGCGCGGCGGCCCTGAGCAGATCGTATGCCGCGTACGCGTGCTTCACCACAGCAGGATCGTCCAGCAGATTCCCCGAATACACCGCCTCTGTATAGGCAGTTGGCGGGGCGTCGTCGAACTCCATGAGTTTCAGTGACCCCGTCATGACGGAGTACGCTCCCGCCGAGTACGGCAACACCTGTACCAGCACCGTCCGTTCACGCATAAGCGCTGTGATGTGATCCAGTTGCCTGGCCATGGCGGCGGAACCACCGACCGGAACCCGCAACGAGTTCTCGTGCAGGATCGCCCAATACAGCGGCCGTGTCGCGTCTTTGAGGATGCGCGATCGGTCCATCCGACCGTCCACCTTGTCCTCGATGTACTCCTCCGCCGAGAGCGGGTTCGTTGCGACGGTAACCGCGCGTGCGTACTCCTCGGTCTGCAACAGCCCCGGGACCAGAGCGGGTGCGAACTCGCAGATCTTCGTCGCCAGCGCCTCCAGCTCCGCCGCCTTCGCAAAGTAGTCGGCGTACCGCCTGTCGTTGATCAGGCCCAGGCAGAGGCGCTCGAAAATACCGTCGGTTTGCAGAATCTCGTCGAACCGGATGGCCAGCTCCATCTGCGGTTTCCGAATAGCGTGTTCGAATTGGCCGATATATGCGCCGGAGACAAACACGAGCGCCCCCAACTGTGCCTGCGAGAGGCCCATTTCCTCACGCCGTCGCCTCAGCTCGGCCCCGAAGAACTCCCAGGCCGCCAGCCGCGAACCGTTGGCCATGACCAACCCCCTTGGTCTGCACCGCACTTGACTTGCTGTCGACAGACTGCTGCCGAGTGTAGGGCTCAACGGGCACGCTGGAGTTGGGAAGAGTGAAACTCGGAATGGCGGGGGAGTCAGGTGTGGGCACACTGCTGGGAATTCCGGATTCGGGTGCGAGGAGAACGATGAAACCGCCGGTCGGATCGGTCGCCGTGGACACCCGGACCGGGAGAGTGGGCATCGTCATGGGCCACGAGGGACCCTACGTCCAGCTGCGGCCGTACGGCGGCGGACGGGAGTGGGACGCCGAACCGGCCGCCGTGCGCGACGCGACCCCCGCCGAGCGGCTGAGGGCGGCGACCGCGTACGCGAACGCCCGCAGCCGGGGCGAGGTGCCTTGAAGCGGCGCTGCCCGGGAACGTCGTAGGGCCACCGGGCCGTAGGGGACAATGGACCCCATGAGTCTGTTCCGCGACGACGGCATCGTGCTGCGCACCCAGAAACTCGGTGAGGCGGACCGGATCATCACGCTGCTCACGCGGGGTCACGGGCGGGTACGCGCGGTGGCGCGCGGGGTGCGGCGGACCAAGTCGAAGTTCGGGGCCAGGCTGGAGCCCTTCTCGCATGTGGACGTGCAGTTCTTCGCGCGGGGCAGCGAACTCGTCGGCCGCGGGCTGCCGTTGTGCACCCAGAGTGAGACCATCGCTCCGTACGGTGGCGGGATCGTGAGCGACTACGCCCGGTACACCGCCGGTACGGCCATGCTGGAGACCGCCGAGCGGTTCACCGACCACGAGGGCGAGCCCGCCGTACAGCAGTATCTGCTGCTGGTGGGCGGGCTGCGGACGCTGGCCGGCGGGGAGCACGCGCCGCATCTGATTCTCGACGCGTTTCTGCTGCGGTCGCTCGCCGTCAACGGATACGCCCCCAGCTTCGGGGACTGTGCGAAGTGCGGGATGGCGGGGCCCAACCGGTTCTTCTCCGTGGCGTCCGGCGGGGTCGTCTGCGCCGACTGCCGGGTGGCCGGGAGCGTCGTACCCTCACCGCAGGCCCTCGAACTGCTCGGTGCGCTGCTCACGGGGGACTGGGAGACGGCGGACTCGTGCGAGGCACGCCATGTGCGGGAGGGGAGCGGGCTGGTGTCCGCCTATCTGCACTGGCATCTGGAACGCGGGCTGCGCTCGCTGCGGTACGTGGAAAAGTCGTAGGCACGGACGAGTACAGGTAAGTACAGAGGAGACGAGAAGCACATGGCCGTACGCGGGATCCTGGGGCGCCAGCGGCGCGAGTACAAGGCGCCTGAGCCGCACCCGTCCGGAGCCCGTGCGCCGAAGCTGCCCGGTGAGCTGATCCCGAAGCACGTGGCGATCGTCATGGACGGGAACGGGCGGTGGGCGAAGGAGCGCGGGCTGCCGCGCACCGAGGGCCACAAGGTCGGCGCCGAGCGGGTGTTGGACGTGCTGCAGGGCGGCGTCGAGATGGGTGTCGGCGCGATCTCCCTGTACGCCTTCTCCACCGAGAACTGGAAGCGCTCGCCCGACGAGGTGCGCTTCCTGATGAACTTCAACCGCGACTTCATCCGCAAGACCCGCGACACCCTCGACGAACTCGGCATCCGGGTGCGGTGGGTGGGCCGCATGCCCAAGCTGTGGCGGTCGGTCGCCAAGGAGCTCCAGATCGCCCAGGAGCAGACCAAGAACAACGACGCGCTCACGCTGTACTTCTGCATGAACTACGGCGGGCGGGCCGAAATCGCCGACGCGGCAAGGGCGTTGGCCGAGGATGTGCGGGCGGGGCGGCTGGACCCGGCCAAGGTCGACGAGAAGACCTTCGCCAAGTACATGTACTACCCGGACATGCCCGAGGTCGACCTCTTCCTCCGGCCCAGCGGGGAACAGCGCACCTCCAACTACCTGATCTGGCAGAGCGCTTACGCCGAGATGGTCTTCCAGGACGTCCTCTGGCCCGACTTCGACCGCCGCGACCTGTGGCGCGCCTGCGTCGAATTCGCCCAGCGGGACCGGCGGTTCGGCGGCGCGGTGCCGAACGAGAAGCTGCTCGCGATGGAGGCGGAGATGCGGGGTCGGCCCGAGGAGGGCTGACCCCGGCGGCTAACATCCCGCCTCATGGACATGGGGCGGGACGACGTGACAGGGCGAGTGGTCGAGCTGGAGTACCGGCCGGTCGTCGAGGACTTCGCGGCGGCGCTGAGAGCGCGCAGGGGGCTCATCCCGTCGACGCGAAGACAACTCTGGCTGCTGGGCATCGGGGCCTTCTTCGCCGTGCTGGCGATTGCGAGCGCGCTGGCCAACGGCAGGTCGGTACCGATCCCGCTCATCGCCGGTGTGTTCGCGGTGGTGGTGGTCCTGGTGTTTCTGCCGCGGATCCAGGCCCGCCAGTTCCAGCGCCTCGCGGAGCGGCGGGGGGTGATCCGGGTGACCGTGACGGAAGCCGGGGTGACCGTGGCCACCGACGACTCGTTCACCTCGCTCAACTGGAGCGTGCAGCCCCGCTACCGGGAGACGGCGGACGGCTTCTACATGTTCAGCCCCGAGAAGAACGCCGCCCACTTCACACTGCTGCCCAAGCGCGCCGTCCAGGACCCCGCCGACGTGGAACGGCTGCGGGCGATACTCGACGCCCACCTCAGCCGGATCTAGGCCTGACCGGCCGCCGCCGCGCACTCCGCGCAGGTGCCGAAGATCTCCACCGTGTGGGCCACGTTCACATAGCCGTGCTCCGCCGCGATCGCCTCCGCCCACTTCTCCACGGCCGGGCCCTCGACCTCGACCGCCTTGCCGCAGACGCGGCAGACCAGGTGGTGGTGGTGATCGCCGCTGGAGCAGCGGCGGTAGACGGACTCGCCCTCGTCGGTGCGCAGGACGTCCACCTCACCGGCGTCGGCGAGGGACTGGAGCGTGCGGTAGACCGTGGTCAGGCCGACCGAGTCGCCCTTGTGCTTGAGCATGTCGTGCAGTTCCTGGGCGCTGCGGAACTCGTCCACCTCGTTGAGCGCCGCCGACACGGCGGCACGCTGGCGGGTGGATCGTCCCTTCACGGGCGGGCCGGCCGTCGTCACCGTTGCCTCCTCACGTCTGCACTTTGCCGGGCCATTGTGCCAGCCCGGACTGTGCCTGGTCAGACGCCGACCTCGTCGGCGGCCCCCCGGGTGGCTGGAATCACGCACTCCACCGGGTCCCCGGCGGGTCGCGCGGCGGCCGCCGCCCGGGCCCGGCGGCGGGCCAGTGGGGCCGCGAGGGCGGTGAGCGCGATGAACGCGCCGATGGTCAGCAGCACGATCGTCGCGCCGGGCGGGACGTTCTGGTAGTACGAGGTGACCGTGCCGCCGATGGTCACGCTCACGCCGATCGCCACCGCGATCACGAAGGTCGCGGCGAAGCTCCGGCTCAGCTGCTGGGCGGCGGCCACCGGGACCACCATCAGCGCCGACACCAGCAGCAGCCCGACGACCCGCATCGCGACGGTCACCGTGATGGCCGCCGTGACGGCCGTCAGCAGGTTCAGCGCGCGCACCGGCACTCCGGTGACCCGCGCGAACTCCTCGTCCTGGCTGACCGCGAACAGCTGCCTGCGCAGCCCCAGCGTGACCACCACCACGAAGGCCGCGAGCAGACAGATCGCGGTCACGTCGGACTGCGAGACCGTCGACAGCGATCCGAAGAGGTACGACGTGAGGTTCGCGTTGGAGCCCGTGGGCGCGAGGTTGATGAACATCACGCCGCCGGCCATACCGCCGTAGAAGAGCATCGCGAGGGCGATGTCGCCGCGGGTCTTGCCGTACCAGCGGATCAGTTCCATGAGGATCGCGCCGAGGACGGAGACCCCGGTCGCCATCCAGACCGGGGAGGTGTTCAGGAGGAAGCCGAGGCCCACGCCCGTCATGGCGACGTGTCCGATGCCGTCGCCCATGAGGGCCTGGCGGCGCATGACGAGGTAGATGCCGACGGCGGGGGCGGTGATGCCGACCAGGACGGCCGCGAGCAGGGCCCGCTGCATGAAGGCGTAGTTCAGGAGGTCCATCAGCTCAGCAGTCCCGTGCGGATCGGTTCGGCGTCCGCCGCCGAGTGCGGGTGTACGTGGTCGTGGCCGGGCAGCGCGTGCTGGCCGAGCGCGCGCGGGGGAGGCCCGTCGTGCTGGACGCAGCCGTCGCGGAGTACGACCGCGCGGTCGATGAGGGGCTCCAGCGGGCCGAGTTCGTGCAGGACGAGCAACACCGTCGTGCCCTCGGCGACTTGGCGGGACAGGGTGTCCGCGAGCACCTGCTGGCTGGCCAGGTCGACGCCCGCCATCGGCTCGTCCATGATCAGCAGTTCGGGTTCGGCGGCGAGCGCGCGGGCGATCAGCACCCGCTGGTGCTGGCCCCCGGACAGGGCGTTCACCGAGTCCTTGGCGCGGTCGGCCATCCCGACCAGTTCCAGGGCGTGCCGTACGGCCGCGTGGTCCGCCTTGCGCAGCAGGCCGAAGCGGGTGCGGGAGAGGCGGCCGGAGGTGACGATCTCGGTGACCGTGGCGGGCACCCCGCCCGCGGCCGTGGTGCGCTGCGGTACGTAACCCACGCGCCGCCAGTCCCGGAAGCGGGCCCGGTCCGTGCCGAAGAGCTCGATCTCGCCCTCGCTGAGCGGGACTTGGCCGATGATCGTGCGGATCGCGGTCGACTTGCCGGAGCCGTTGGCGCCGAGCAGCGCGACGACCTCACCGCGGTGCACGGTGAGGTCGATGCCGCGCAGGACGGGGCGCGAGCCCAGCTCGGCGCGGACTCCGCGCAGCGATATGACGGGCTCGCCCATGACGTCCTCCGTAACGGTCACTTGGTTCCCAGCGCGGTCTGCAGCGCCTTGAGGTTGGCCCGCTGGACCGAGAAGTAGTCCGTGCCGCGGGACTTGGCGGTGATGCCCTCGATGGGGTCGAGGACGTCGGTCTTCAGGTGGGCGTCGGCGGCGACGGTCTTCGCGGTCTTGTCGCTGACGAGCGTCTCGTAGAACACCGTGGTGACGCCGTCGGCCTTGGCCATCTTCTCAAGGTCCTTCACGCGCTCGGCACTGGGCTCCGACTCGGGGTCGAGGCCGTTGATGGCCTCCTCGGTGAGGCCGTAGCGCTCGGCGAGGTAGCCGAAGGCGGCGTGGGTGGTGATGAACACCTTGGTCTTCGTGTTCGCGAGCCCGGTCCTGAACTCCGTGTTGAGCGCGTCCAGCTTCTCGACCAGGGCCGCGGTGCGCGTCCTGTAGTCGGCCGCGTTCTTGGGGTCGGCCTTCTCGAAGGCCTTGCCGACGCCCTCGGCGACCTGGGCGTAGCGCACCGGGTCGAGCCAGATGTGCGGGTCGAGGCCGGCCAGTTCCTCGTTCTTGGAGGTGTCGTGGGAGGCCGCGTGGCCGCCGACCTCGTTGCCGTGCTTCTCCAGCGTGGTCAGGGAGGCCGCGTCGATCCTCGTCCTGGGCCCGGACTGGCTCACCGCGTCGTCGACGGCGGGCTGGAGGTTCTTGAGGTAGAGCACCGCGTCGGACTCACCGAGCGCGGCGGTCTGCTGCGCGCTGATCTCCAGGTCGTGCGGTTCCTGGCCGGGCTTGGTGAGGCTGGTGACGTGGACGTGACTGCCGCCGATCTGCTCGGCGAGGTACTGCAGCGGGTAGAACGACGCGACGACGTCGAACTTGTCGGTGTTGGCGGCCGCCGCGCTGTCGGAGCACGCGGAGAGGGTCCCGAGGCCGAGGGCGGTGGCCGCGGCTATCGCGATCCCGGATATGTGGCGTCGTCGTACGTTCATGACAGTCATTTTCAACTGAGATGGAAACCGTTGTCAACAAGCTGTGCTCAGGGAACCGATTTGATACGAGGGCAGGAGACGCCGGTAACCTGAGTCATTCGCCCGCCCGTCTCCCGACCACCACCCCCCACCGAGGCGCTCCGCGCCGCCCCTCATTACCGTCCATTCGTCATGAAGAGAGCATCGTGGCCGCCGACAAGATCGACACCATCGTCAGCCTGAGCAAGCGCCGTGGCTTCGTTTACCCGTGCAGTGAGATCTACGGCGGCCAGAAGGCCGCCTGGGACTACGGACCCCTGGGTGTCGAGCTCAAGGAGAACCTGAAGCGCCAGTGGTGGCGCTACATGGTGACGTCGCGCGAGGACGTGGTCGGTATCGACTCGTCCGTGATCCTGGCCCCCGAGGTGTGGGTCGCCTCCGGCCATGTCGCCACCTTCTCCGACCCGCTGACCGAGTGCACCGCGTGTCACAAGCGGTTCCGCGCGGATCACCTGGAGGAGGCGTACGAGGCCAAGCACGGCCGCGCCCCCCAGAACGGCCTCGCCGACGTCAACTGCCCCAACTGCGGCAACAAGGGCCAGTTCACCGAGCCCAAGCAGTTCTCCGGCCTGCTCTCCACCCACCTCGGCCCGACGCAGGACACCGGCTCCATCGCCTACCTGCGCCCCGAGACGGCCCAGGGCATCTTCACCAACTTCGGCCAGGTGCTGACCACTTCGCGCAAGAAGCCGCCGTTCGGCATCGCGCAGATGGGCAAGTCCTTCCGCAACGAGATCACGCCCGGCAACTTCATCTTCCGCACCCGCGAGTTCGAGCAGATGGAGATGGAGTTCTTCGTCAAGCCGGGCGAGGACGAGAAGTGGCAGGAGTACTGGATGCAGGAGCGCTGGAACTGGTACACCGGCCTGGGTCTGCGCGAGGAGAACATGCGGTGGTACGACCACCCCAAGGAGAAGCTCTCCCACTACTCCAAGCGCACCGCGGACATCGAGTACCGCTTCCAGTTCGGCGGCAACGAGTGGGGTGAGCTGGAGGGCGTCGCCAACCGCACCGACTACGACCTCACCGCGCACTCCAAGGCTTCCGGCCAGGACCTCCACTTCTTCGACCAGGAGGCCCAGGAGCGCTGGACGCCGTACGTCATCGAGCCGGCCGCCGGTGTCGGCCGCGCGATGCTGGCGTTCCTGCTCGACGCGTACGTCGAGGACGAAGCGCCCAACGCCAAGGGCAAGTTGGAGAAGCGCACGGTGCTGCGCCTCGACCACCGTCTGGCCCCGGTGAAGGTCGCGGTGCTCCCGCTCTCCCGCAACCCCGAGCTGTCCCCGAAGGCCAAGGGCCTCGCCCAGGCGCTGCGGCAGAACTGGAACATCGAGTTCGACGACGCCGGCGCCATCGGCCGCCGCTACCGCCGCCAGGACGAGATCGGCACGCCGTACTGCGTGACGGTCGACTTCGACACCCTTGAGGACAACGCGGTGACGGTCCGCGAGCGCGACTCGATGAAGCAGGAGCGGGTGTCTCTCGACCAGATCGAGGGCTACCTCGCGGGTCGCCTGATCGGTGCCTAGGTCTGCTTGAACCGAAACGCCGGACGGGCTGAAACGCCCGTCCGGCGTTGGTGATTGGTCCCCGACACCAGCGGCCCATTGGCCCTGCCACGAGGTCCGCGGCACCGCCAGGCTGGCCTCATGAGCCTCGCCTTTCTCCTCACCACCCTCGTCGTGGTCGCCACCCCCGGCACCGGCGTCGTCTACACCCTGGCCGCCGGTCTCTCCCGGGGACGGCGCGCGAGCGTCCTCGCGGCCTTCGCCTGCACGCTCGGGATCGTGCCGCACGTGCTGGCCACCGTCGTCGGGCTGGCCGCGCTGCTCAACGCCAGTGCCGCCGCCTTCCAGGTTCTCAAGTACGCCGGTGTCGCCTATCTCCTGTACATGGCCTGGGCGACCGTGAAGGACAAGGCGGCGATCGACGTCGACCAGGACAGCGCGCCCATTTCCGCCGGCCGCGTGATCGTCCGGGGAGTGCTGATCAACATCCTCAATCCGAAGCTGACGATCTTCTTCTTCGCCTTCCTGCCGCAGTTCGTGAGTCCCCACGAACCCCACTCCGCCGTACGGATGGTGGCGCTCAGCGGAGTCTTCATGCTGGCGACGTTCGTCGTCTTCGCCGCGTACGGCGTCCTCGCCGCCTCCGTCCGCAGCCACGTCGTCTCACGGCCGGGGGTGATGACATGGCTGCGGCGGAGTTTCGCGGGGTCGTTCGTGGCGCTCGGGGCGAAGCTCGCCCTCACGGCCAGGTGAACCTCAACGCCTTTGCAGCGCCTTCACGTTGTCGCCGAACGTCCAGTTCTTCGAGCCGTCCCAGTTGATCGACCAGGTCATCAGGCCCTTGAGGGACGTGCCGTAGTGCGTCCAGGCCTGGGAGACCAGGGACGGGGTCATGTAGCCGCCGCCCGCGCCCGATTGGGCGGGCAGGCCCGGGACCTGCTTGTCGTAGGGGACCTTGATCGTCGTGCCCTGGACGACCAGGCCCTTGTTGAGGCAGTCGGTCTGGGCGGTGAAGCCCGCGACCGTGCCGGCCGAGTACGAGTCGCCGGAGCAGCCGTACATGCTGCCGTTGTAGTACTGCATGTTGAGCCACCACAGGCGGCCGTTGTCCGCGTACTTCTTCACGATCGGGAGGTACGCGCCCCAGATCGAGCCGTACGTGATGCTGCCGCCGGTGACGTAGGCGGTCTCCGGGGCCATCGTCAGGCCGAAGTTGGACGGCATCTGGGCGAGGATGCCGTCGATGACGCGGATCAGGTTGGCCTGGGACGTGGAGAGTTGGCCGATGTTGCCGCTGCCGACCAGACCCGTCTCGATGTCTATGTCGATGCCGTCGAAGTTGTACTTCTTCAGGATCGGGACGATCGTCGCGACGAACTTGTCGGCCACGGTGGACGAGCTGAGGTCGATGCCCGCCGCCGCGCCGCCGATCGACATCAGGATCGTCTGGCCCGACGCCTTCGCCGCGCACATCTCGGCGGGCGTGGCCACCTTCACGCCCGTGTCCATGCCGTCCTCCCAGAGGGCCGTTCCGTCGGAGCGGATGACCGGGAAGGCCGCGTTGATCACGTTGTAACCGTGCGTGGCGATCGCCGAGTTGGTGATCGGAGTCCAGCCGAAGGGCGGGTGGACGCCGTTGGCGGAGCCGTCCCAGTTCTCCCAGTAGCCCTGGAGGACCTTGCCGGCCGGGCGGGACTTGACGGCGCAGGTGTCGGCCGCCGAGGCGGTGGGGGCGGTGGCGATTCCGAGGGGGACGACGAGGGCGGCCGCGGTCAGGGCGGCGGTGAGCAGGCGGCGGAGCATACGGGGCCTCCCGGTGGGGGTGCGGTGAGGTGTCGTAGGCATGACAGTGCTGGCACGAGAGTGCGCGTGGTCCAGACCTTTAGTCAAGAGGTCTGGACCAGCCGGGCATGACGGATGACAGAGTTGGAATGACAGATATTGAAATCTGTCATTTGATAGGGCAGGGTGGAGGGCATGACGATGCGAACCCGAAACCTCGGAACCACCGGCCCCCAGGTCTCCGCCCTCGGCCTCGGCTGCATGGGCATGTCCGGCATGTACGGCGACACGGACCGCGCCGAGTCCATCGCCACCATCCACGCCGCCCTCGAAGCCGGCGTGACCCTGCTCGACACCGGCGACTTCTACGGCATGGGTCACAACGAGCTGCTGATCAGCGAGGCCCTGCGCACCGCCCCGGCCGCCCTGCGGGAGAACGCGCTGACCAGCGTGAAGTTCGGCGCCCACCGTGGCCCGGACGGCGCGTGGCTCGGCTACGACGCGCGCCCGAACGCCGTGAAGACCTGGGCCGCGTACTCCCTCCAGCGCCTCGGCGTCGACCACATCGACGTCTACCGCCCCGCCCGGCTCGACCCGGCCGTGCCGATCGAGGAGACCGTCGGCGCCATCGCGGAACTCGTCGAGAAGGGATACGTCCGCCACATCGGCCTGAGCGAGGTCGGCGCGGAGACCATCCGCCGGGCCGCCGCCACCGCCCCCATCGCCGACCTCCAGATCGAGTACTCGCTCATCTCACGCAGCCCCGAGCGGGACATCCTGCCCACCCTGCGCGAGTTGGGCATCGCCGTCACCGCGTACGGCGTGCTCTCCCGCGGGCTGATCTCCGGCCATGTCACACCCGGCCAGGGCTTCGCCGCGAACGACTTCCGCGCCCGCACGCCCCGTTTCCAGGGCGACAACCTCCAGCACAACCTCACCCTGGTCGAGTCCCTGCGCAAGATCGCCGAGCAGAAGGGCGTCTCCGTCGCACAGATCGTCATCGCCTGGGTGCTCTCCCAGGGCCGGCGGCACCACACGGACATCGTGCCGCTGGTCGGTGCCAAGACCCGCGAGCGGCTCGGCGAGGCGCTCGGCGCGCTGGACGTGACCCTGGACGCGGCCGACCTCGCCGCCATCGAGGCGGCCGTACCGGCGGACGCGGCGGCCGGCGAGCGGTACGCCCCCGCGCAGATGGCCATGCTCGACAGCGAACGCTGATCGCGGTGCCGGGTACCGTCTAGACATGCCGCCGACCAGCGAAGCCCTGACCGCCGAGCGCATCCTCGAAGCGACCGAGGAGGTGCTGCGCCGCCACGGCCCCGCGAAGGCGACCGTGGTGGACGTGGCTCGCGCGCTCGGCGTCAGCCACGGCACCGTCTACCGGCACTTCCGCACGAAGGCGGCGCTGCGCGAGGCGGTCACCCAGCGCTGGCTGGACCGGACGGCCGAGGCGCTGTCCGGGATCGTCGACGAGACCGACCGGGATCCGGAGACCCGGCTGCGCGGCTGGCTCGCGGGGCTGTTCGCGGCCAAGCGGCGCAAGGCGGGCGCCGATCCGGAGCTGTTCGCCACGTACAGCGTGCTGGCGACCGGGCTCGGCGGAGTCGTCAGTGACCATCTCGACGAGCTGACCGGGCAGTTGACCCGGATCATCCAAGCGGGCGTGGACACCGGCGTGTTCGCCGCCTCCGACCCCCGCACCGCCGCCACCGCCGTCTTCCAGGCCACCGGCCGCTTCCACGACCCGGGCTACGCCAAGGAGTGGGAACGGCCGGGCGCGCAGGCCGAGTTCGAGGCCGTCGTGGACCTGTTGGTGCGAGGGCTGCGGGGCTGAGAATCGGGTCCATGGGAATCGGGTCCGTGGAACGGTCTCGACGCGTCGCCGTCATCGGCGTGGGCGTCCTCGGAGCCTGCGTGGGCTGGAACCTGTCCCGGCGGGGCGCCGAAGTGGTCCTCCTCGACGCGGGCCGACCGGGCGAGGGCGTCACCGACTGGTCCTTCTCGTGGGTCAACGCCAGCAACAAGACCGTGCGCAGGTCCTACTTCGACCTGAACGTCGCGGGCATGGCGGCACACCGCGAGCTGGCCGCGGCCATCGGGCCGGACTCGTGGTGGTATCCGAGCGGCCATCTGCGCTGGGCTGACGATCCGGCGGCGGAGGCGCGGTTCCTGAAAACGGCGGAACTGCTGGCCGGTTGGGGCTACCGGGTCGAACTCTCCACCGGAGCCGAGGTGCGCCGCAGCCTCGAACCGGCTCTCGCGCTGCCCGACGACGTTCCCGTCCTGCTCTACCCCGACGAGGCCTGGGTGCACGGCCGCCGTCTCGTCGGCCGCCTGGTCGGCGAAGCGCTCGCGGCCGGCGCCGGGTCGAGGTCCGACACCGAGGTCCGCGACATCGGTACCGCTGCCGACGGGAGCGTCCGGACCGTCGCCCTGTCCGACGGGAGCGTCCTCGACGTGGACGCCGTGGTGAACGCGGCCGGCCCCGGAGCCTCCCGCATCGCCGGGCTCGTCGCACGCGACCTGCCGATGCGCCGGGAACCCGGTGTCGTCACCCGGATCGCCTGCAACCCGGTCCCGATCCACCGGGCCCTGCACGCGCCCCACATCGAGATCCGCCCCGACGGAGACGGATCGATGGTCCTGCACAGCCGCGAGACCGACGCACTCATCGACACCGGCGAGGAGGACCCCGCGGAACTCGCCCGGCTGCTCCACGCATCGGCGCGCCAGGTCGTTCCCCGGCTCGCCGACTCCCGCGTCACCGGGACCCGGGTGGCCTTCCGGCCCATCCCGGCCGACGGATTCCCCTCCGTGGGAGCGGTGCCGTCCGTGCCGGGCTACTACGAGGCCGTCTCCCACAGCGGCATCACACTCGGGCCCGTCCTCGGCCGGCTGCTCGCCGCGGAGATCCTCGGCGGCGAGAGCGACGAACTGCTCGCGGACTTCCGGCCGGAGAGGTTCTCCGGTCCGGCCTAGGCCGTGTCCGCGGAGTCCCGCCTGCCCCCCCGCGACGCCCGGCACGCTCCGCCACTGCCTCAAGGGCGTGAGAGGTGCCCCCACTCGCCGCACCGGGCGCAAGCCCACGTGCAACCAGTACGAGGGCTTCCGCCCGGCACCCCAGCCTCCGGCCGGGGCAACCTCAGAGCGCGCACCGGACGCCGCCGGGCCGGCCCTCCGGGCGGACGGCGGGACTTTGCGGAGACGGCCTAGCTCCGGGCCGCGCACCGCCAGAACTCCCGCATCAGCGGTGTCGGTGTCGGGTTGGTCATCGCCACCTGGGTCAGCAGGATCGTCACCGTGCCCGTCGGGGGGACGACATGGGCGGTGGTGCCGGTGCCGCCGACCCAGCCGTAGCGGCCGGGGACGTTCCACGGGTCGACCGGGGTGACGTCGACCTGGCCGCCGTAGCCCCAGCCCTGGCCCTCCAGGAAGAGGGTCGCGGCCTCGCGCTGGGCGGCGGTGAGGTGGTTGGTGGTCATGCGGCTCACGGAGGTGGGGGAGAGGACCTGGGTGCCGTCCGGTGCCGTGCCGTCGTGCGCGAGCATCCGGCCGAAGGCGAGGAGGTCGTCGGCCGTGGAGACCAGGCCGCCGGCGCCCGAGGGGAAGGCCGGGGGCCGGCTGAAGCCGCCGTCCGGGGTGTCCGACTGCCGGAGGGTGCCCCGCTCGCCCGGGGCGTAGGCGGTGGTGAAGCGGGCCCGCTTCGACTCCGGGACGGTGAACGCCGTGTCCGTCATGCCCAGCGGTCCGAAGAACCGCTCCGCCAGGAAGTCGGGGAAGGACGAGCCCGAGGCCCGGGCGACCAGGACACCCTGGAGGTCCGAGCAGGTGTTGTAGAGCCACGCGGCGCCCGGCTGGCGCACCATCGGGATCCGGGACAGGGCGGCCAGCCACTCGTCCGGGCCGGGCTGGAGGTAGGGGGCGCGGCCGTCCTGCTGGAAGGCGAGCAGCGTCTGGACGGCCGGCAGAGAGAAGTCGTCCGGGAATCCCCACCCGGCCCGGAAGCTCAGCAGGTCCTCGACGGTGACGGGCCGGTCCGCGGGCACCACGTCCTCGACCGGCGAGGACGGCGTGCGGACCACCGTCGGCTTCGCCAGCTCCGGCAGCCACTCCGCCACCGGGGCGTCCAGCGCGAGGCGCCCGTCCTCCACCAGCGCCAGGACCGCCGCCGCCGTGACCGGCTTGCTGACCGAGGCGATCCGGAAGATCGAGTCGCGGGCCATCGGCGCGGTGCCCTCGACGTCAGCGGAGCCGACGGCCACCACCTCGACGTCGGCTCCGCGGGCCACCAGGCCCACCGCCCCCGGCACGGTGCCGTCGTCGACGCGTTGCCGCAGGGTGTCGTGGAGAGAGCTCATCGGTCGGCCTTCCGGTCCGGGGAGTCGTAGCTGTTACGCCAGTGACGACTCTCCTCGCCTCGTGAACTCATCGCTCCCCGCTCAGCCGTCGGACGGGTCCACCGTCGCCTGGTGCTCCTCGGCCAGATGCTCCTCCGCCTTCAGCCAGGGCAGGAACTGCGCGCTCTTCTTCCAGCCGCAGGTGTCGCACACGATCATGCGCTGCGCGCCCTTGCGCTGCACGCGGACGACATGTTCCCGCCCGTGCTGGTCCCAGCGGCTCACCTTGCTGGTGTTGATCTGCAACATGCGCCTCGCCTCCGCTCAGGAGTCTCCGGCAAGGAGTGTGCAGCAAGACCAACATCAACGGGGCGCAATTCACGGCGAGTTGTCCAAGCTGTGAACATGACGTCCGGCGGTTCGTCCGGCTTTCAGCCGATCGCGCGCGGCAGTCGCAGGCTCAGCAGCCCGGTCAGCACCACACCCGCCAGCTGCACCAACAGCGTGGTCACCAGGGCGTCCCGCATGCCCATGCCCGGAATCAGCGACAGGAACAGCGTGCCGAGCGTGGCCACGCCCAGCGCCAGCGCCGACTGCTGGGTGGTCACCATCACGCCGGCTCCCACACCGGCCCGGGCGGGCGGCACCTCGGACAGGATGATCCGGAAGATGATGGGCAGTTGGAGCGCCTGACCGACGCCCGCGACCGCCATCCCCGGCAGCAGTTCGACGAAGCCGAGGTCCGGCCAGGAGCGCCATGCGGCCAGCACGATCAGCCCCACGCCCACCCCCTGCACGACCGAACCCGCCGCCACGACCCGGGTGCCGTACCGGGTCACCAGGCGCGGCCCGGCGAGCGAGACCAGGAAGAACGCCACGGCCATCGGGGCGAGCGCCAGGCCCGCCGCGACCGGGCCCAGGTCCGCGCCGCGCTGCAGCGCCACCGCGATCACGAACATGAAGCCGCTGAAGCCGATCGACAGCGGCAGGACGATCATCAACCCCCGCCGCAGCGAGGTCAGCGCCAGCAGACTCGGCGGCACCAGCGGCGTACGGCCCTGCCGGTCCGCCCTGCGCTCCACCGCGTAGAACGCGGACACGATCCCCGGGAACGCGGCCAGCGACAGCCACGTCCACAGCGGCCAGCCCGCCGCCCGGCCCTCGGTCAGCGGCACCAGCAGCGCCAGCAGCGACGCGGCCAGCAGGAAGGTGCCGGGCACGTCCACCGGCTCCGGATGCGGGGAGTGCGTCTCCGGTACGACCTTGGCGGCCAGCACCAGTCCGACGACGACCACCGGCACGTTCACCAGGAACACCGCGCGCCAGCCGGTACCGGCTATGTCGGCGGCGACCAGGACCCCGCCGAGGATCTGCCCGGCCACCATGGCGAGGCCGGCCGTCGCGCCGTACAGGCCCATCGCCTTGGCGCGGCGCGCGCCCTGGGTCGCGGCCTGGATGGTGGCGAGGACCTGCGGGAGCATCGCGGCGGAGGCCGCGCCCTGCGCGATCCGCGCGGCGACCAGTGTCCACGCGGTGGGCGCGAGGCCGCAGGCCAGCGAGGTCACGCCGAAGGCGGCCATCCCGCCCAGGAAGAGCCGGCGGCGCCCGAACAGGTCGCCGAGCCGGCCGCCGAGGACGAGCAGCACGGCGTACGAGACTCCGTAGCCGGCGACGACGAGTTCGAGGACGGCCTCGCTCGCCGAGAGGTCCCTGCCGATGGTCGGCAGGGCCACGTTGACGATGAAGAAGTCGATGAGGGGCAGCGCCGCGGCCAGCAGCACCGTGAACAGGCCGAGGCCGCCGAGCACGGGTGGCGCCGCCGGGGATCGGACGGTGCGGGAAGCGATGGTTTCGGTCACGCCGACGAGCCTGCTCCCTCCGCCAGACTGGTACCAGAGTGTCCTTATCCTGGTAGCAGGACTACCTGGAAACAGGGTCCGCGCGGCGGCAGACTGGGGTGATGACGACCATGGCACAGGAAACGGCGACAGCGACAGGGACGGCGCGAACGGCGGCTCCGCAGACCGCTTCTCCGCAGACCGCTTCGACGGTCCGGCGCCATGAACTCGCCGCGTTCCTGCGCCACCGCCGCGAGCACATCACCCCCGAGCAGGTCGGCCTGCCGCGCGGCACCCGGCGCCGTACGCCGGGGCTGCGCCGCGAGGAGGTCGCGCAGCTCGCCGCGGTCGGCGTCACCTGGTACACGTGGCTCGAACAGGCCCGGGACATCCAGGTCTCCGTACAGGTCCTCGACGCACTCGCCCGCACCCTGCTGCTGGACCGCAGCGAGCGCAGCCACCTCTTCCAGCTGGCCGACGCGACCGATCCGCAGCCGGCCACCGTCTGCCCGGTCGTCACGCCCGCCCTCCAGGCGATGCTGGACCAGCTCGACCCCATCCCGGCCTGCCTCCAGAACGCGCGGTACGACATCCTCGCCTACAACCGCACCTACGGGATGCTGCTCTGCGACATGGACGCGGTGCCGCCCGAGGACCGCAACTGCATGATCCTCTCCTACACGCACCAGGAGTGGCGCTCCTCGATCGTGCACCTGGAGAAGACCCAGCGGCTCATGGCCGCCCGCTTCCGGGGTTCGATGGCCGACCATCTTGCCGACCCCACCTGGAAGACCCTGCTCAAGCGGCTGCACACGTCCCCCGAGTTCCGCGAGGTCTGGGACCGCCACGAGGTGATGGGCGCCAGCCCGCGCCGCAAGGAGTTCCGCAACGCCCACGTCGGCCGCCTCACGGTCGACCACACCGACCTGTGGCTGGGCCCGTCGAGGGGCCCGCGGATGGTGACCTACGCCCCGGCGGACGAGGAGTCGAGGCAACGGCTGGAGAGACTGCACGCGATCGCGCTGGAGAAGTGAGGCCGGGCCGCCTCCGCCGCGTCCAGGCCTCGGGTGTCCCGGCCTGTTGAACCTCGGGTTGCTCAGGGTCTCGAAGTTCGGTGCCTCGAGACCCAACGCGCGGGCGTGCTTGGTCCGGAGATCGGAGTGGCGGGCCGGACCGGCTTCCGGCGGATCAACTCGCCGGTGTCTGCGGGATGTTCGGCCGTCCCGGTGGGCTACGCGATGATCCCGGCCGCCTCGCGCACCTCGACGGAGGACAGCTTCTCGGCCGTGCGCTCGGCGGTTCGCCGGGCCCAGGCGCCGCTGGTCACCGCGCCCAGGATCAGCACGGCCAGACCGCAGGCCACGAGAATCCACCAGCCGGGCCGCGCCGCCGACACGAACGTGTCCTTGTACGACGACGATCCGACCCCGGAGGCCAGCACCGCGCCGACCACCGCGACGCCGAGGGTCTGGCCGAGCTGCCGGCTCGTGGAGGCGACGGCCGCCGCGACTCCCGCCTGTGCGCGCGGCATCCCGGAGACCGCCGTGTTGGTGATCGGCGCGTTCACGAAGCCGAAGCCGATGCCGAAGAGCAAGTACCCGATGAAGCGCGAGACGTTCGACGTCTCCGCCTCGAACCCGGCGAACAGCAGCGCGCTCACGGTCATCGCGGAACCCGCGATCAGAAGGGGTATTCGGGGTCCGCGACTGCCGACCAGCCGTCCGGAGATCGGCGCGCACAGGAACGTCGGGACCGCCATCGGCAGCATCCACAGGCCGGCGTGCAACGCGTCCAGACCGACCACGTTCTGCAGATACAGCGTGGACAGGAACAGGAAGCCGCCCAGCGCCGAGAACGCGCTGATGGCGATCCCCGTGGCCCCGCTGAACGGCGCGGAGCGGAAGAAGCGCAGGTCGATGAGGGGTTCGTCGCGGCGCGGCTCGTACCAGACGAGGCCGACCAGGGCGACCAGCGCGAGCGCCGCGAAGGGCAGGATCGCGGTGAAACCCGAGTCCGGTGCCTCGATGATCGCGTACGTCAGCGAGCCGAACAGCGCGATCACCAGGAGCTGGCCGACCGGGTCGGCACGGCGGGGCTTGGGCGCGCGCGACTCCGGGATGAACTTCAGCGTGAGCAGCAGCGCGGCCATGCCCACCGGCAGGTTGATCCAGAAGATCGAGCGCCAGCCGACCGAGTCCACGAGCAGTCCGCCGATCAGCGGTCCGGCGGCCATCGATATGCCGACGACCGCGCCCCACACGCCGATGGCACGGGCGCGCTCGCGCGGCTCGGTGAAGGTGTTGGTGATGATCGACATGGCGACCGGGTTGAGCATCGAACCGCCGACCGCCTGGATCATGCGGAACCAGATGAGCGCGTTCAGGTCGGGCGCGAGCGAGCAGAGCAGGGAGCCCACGCTGAAGACCACCAGGCCGACGACGAAGACCCGCTTGCGGCCGATCCGGTCTGCCGTGGAGCCCGCCAGCATCAGCAGGGAGGCGAGGACGAGGGTGTACGCGTCGATCGTCCACTGCAGACCGGAGGTGCTCGCGTGGAGATCGGTCTGCATCGCGGGCAGCGCGACGTTCAGGATGGTGACGTCCAGGCTCACGATCAGCAGACTCATGCAGCAGATCGCGAGCACCAGCATGCGGCGACGGTGGCTGAGCTCGGGCATGCGAACCATCGTACGCGAAACTCGATAGTGCGTCTAACTAATTACCGATACATGATCTCTGCCGGTACGCCACAATGGAGCAATGTCCACGCCCGTCGCCTCGCCCGTGTCGCCGACTGCGCCCCCCCTGCAGATCGGCCCGCACACCGTCTCGCCGCCCGTCGTCCTGGCCCCCATGGCCGGGATCACCAACGCGCCCTTCCGCACCCTGTGCCGGGAGTTCAGCGGGGGCAAGGGCCTGTTCGTCAGCGAGATGATCACGACCCGGGCGCTGGTCGAGCGCAACGAGAAGACCATGCAGCTGGTCCACTTCGACGCGACCGAGAAGCCGCGCTCGATCCAGCTGTACGGCGTGGACCCCGCGACCGTCGGCAAGGCCGTCCGCATGATCGCGGAGGAGGACCTCGCCGACCACATCGACCTCAACTTCGGCTGCCCGGTACCGAAGGTCACCCGCAAGGGCGGCGGCTCCGCGCTGCCGTACAAGCGGAACCTGCTGCGGGCGATCCTCAAGGAGGCCGTCAGCGGCGCCGGCGACCTGCCCGTCACCATGAAGATGCGCAAGGGCATCGACGACGACCACATCACCTTCCTCGACGCCGGCCGCATCGCCGTCGAGGAGGGCGTCACCTCCATCGCGCTGCACGGCCGCACCGCCGCCCAGCACTACGGCGGCACCGCCGACTGGGACGCCATCGCCCGGCTGAAGGAGCATGTGCCGGAGATCCCCGTGCTCGGCAACGGCGACATCTGGTCGGCGCAGGACGCGGTGCGGATGGTGCGGGAGACCGGGTGCGACGGGGTCGTGGTCGGGCGCGGCTGCCTGGGGCGCCCGTGGCTGTTCGCGGACCTCGTGGCGGCCTTCGAGGGACGTGAACAGGCCCGTGCCGGAGGCACTGATGGATGCGGTCTGAAGCCCTCGTTGCGCGAGGTCGCCGACATCATGGTGCGGCACGCGACCCTGCTCGGCGAGTGGATCGGCGACGAGGCGCGCGGGGTCATCGACTTCCGCAAGCACGTCGCCTGGTACCTCAAGGGCTTCGCGGTCGGCAGTGAGATGCGCAAGCGCCTCGCCATCACCTCGTCCCTCACCGA
Organism: Streptomyces sp. NPDC001100; assembly: GCF_053598575.1. Lineage (NCBI taxonomy): Bacteria > Bacillati > Actinomycetota > Actinomycetes > Kitasatosporales > Streptomycetaceae > Streptomyces > Streptomyces sp. NPDC001100. The sequence continues at coordinate 234,016 of NZ_JBSFKO010000003.1, read as the reverse complement.
ACTCCGCTCCGGCCTCGACGAGTTGGACCTCGACCAGCCCTGGCCGGCCGGCGCCGACGGGCCCCGCGGCCGTACGTCGGGCAACAACAGGGTGGTGCTGCCCGACGGTTGGCTGAAGGACCCGTACGACTGCGCGGGGATCGGCGAGGACGCCGAACTCGACACCTCGGGCGGCTAGTTCGTCTTCGGGTGGGGTGTAGAGCCGTACGCCGTGAGGAACTTGTCGCGGAAGGCGCTCATCTTCCACACCGGGGCGTCGTGCGCGGGGCGCAGGCCGTCCGTCCAGTTCCAACTGTCGATCTTCGCAAGGACCTTGGGATCCTTGGCGACGATCGAGATCGGCACGTCGCGGCTGGCGTGGTTGCCGCTGACCCGGGCGATCGGCTGGTGGTCGCCGAGGAAGACCAGCACGGTGTTCTTGTTGCCGTAGCGCTCCAGCCACTGGGTGAGGGAGTTCACCGAGTACTGGATCGACTTGCCGTACTCCTGGCGGGACTTGGTGGTGTCGGCGATGACGTCGGAGGCCTTGTTGCCGGCCTTCTCGATCGCGTCGAAGATCGAACCGTTGCCCAGCCGGTCCCACGGGACGAGCTTCGGGATCGGCGCCCACGGCTGGTGGCTCGACGTCAGGATGATCATCGACATGAGCGACTTGCCGTCGGTGCGCGGCTTGCTGTGCACCCGCTTCTGGAACTGCTCAAGGGTGTACTGGTCGGGCATCGTCGACCAGCTGAACTTCGGTCCCTTGTAGCCCAGTTGGAAGGCGTTGTAGACCTTGTCGAGGCCGTAGAAGCTCTGCTCCGGCCAGCCCTTCTGCACGCCCGGCATCACACCGATGGTGTCGAAGTCGCCGGTCTTCTTGAAGGCGTCGGTCAGGCTCAGGTGGTCGCTGGCCATCACCGTGCGGTAGCGCTGCTGGTTGTTGACCCACAGTCCCGACATGGTCGTCGAGTGGCCGAGCCAGCTGCTGCCGCCGTAGGTCGCCGAGGTCAGCCAGCCGCTCTTCGCCGCGAAACCGGCCTTCGACAGGGCCTCGGTGTCGGCGGCGAGGGTCTCGTCGACACCGGGCGCCATGATCGGGTCCTCGATCGCGCTGCGGCCGTAGCTCTCGATGAAGGTGAAGATCATGTCCTTGCCGCGCAGGTCGGGGACGAGCTGGCTGCCCGGGGTGTTGCCGAAGGCGTCGACCTTGGCGACTTTCTTGAACTCTGCCTCGTCGCGCAGGGTGTTGCGGATCGCCACGGTGCGGAGCTTGAGGATCGCGGCGGTGTGGTCCGCGGCGAGCGGCACACCGGAGACCTGGAGGCCGAAGGCCGTGCAGGTGATCCAGACCGTGCCGGCGATGAGCGCGCCCCGGGACGCCTGGGCCTTGTGACCGGCCAGCAGGTTGCTGAGCCGGACCGTGGCCAGCGCGACCAGCACGATCAGCAGCAGGACGAAGAGGATGACACCGACCGTGACGGCGGACGTGACCGTCCCGCCGAGCGTGTCCACGAGATAGCCGCGGGCGTCGCCGAACAGGCTCCAGTCCAGGACGACGTTGAAGCCCCGGCCCAGGTATTCGTTGAAGCCCATGTCGAGCATGTTCAGGATCGCCACGACGGCGGTCAGCGCACCGGAGAACGCCGCCAGCACGATCCGCGGCCGGCGCGGCAGGCTCATCAGGACGACGGCCCCCAGGATCGCCTCCGCCGGCAGCCGCATGAACTCGGCGGGCTTCAGGCTGTTCAGGGTCGTCGGCATCTGCAGGCAGACGTAGACGATGGCGGCGGCGAGCACGGTGACGGTCCAGGACACGACGCGAGCGGCGCCGGGATGCTTCTCCCGCCACCCTCGGATACGCCCCCGCAGACCGAGCCGACTACTCCAGGCGCGGGGGCCTGGGCGGGTGGGGCGGGGGGTGGTGGTGGGGGTGTGGTCCGGGGCGGGGGGTTCGGGGGCGGGGGCCTCAGCCTCGGCGTCGGTGGAAGCTTCGGCATCGGCGGCGGCTTCGGGGGTGGTGACCTCGGGGTCGGCGTCGGCTTCGGGTTCCGTGGCGGTCGAGGCCTCGGCGGCGGCTTCGGCGGCTTCAGCGACTTCGGCGTCAGAGTCGGCGGTCTCGGGGGCGGTGTCGGCTCCGTTCGCGGTGACCTCGGGGGCGGGGGCGGCTTCGTACTCGGCGGCGGCGTCGGGGTCGGCTGCGGCGACGCCCGCGGGTTCCAGGTCCGAGGCGGTGGCCCGCTCGGCAGCGCCGGAGCCCGGGACCTCGGAGCTGTCGGCTTCGGTGTCCGTGGCCTCGGCCGCCGGGGGCTCCACCGTCTCGGCCCCGGTTTCGGTCGCCGCCTTCGCCGACGCCTCAGCAGGAGTTTCTACGACCTTCCCGGTCTCGGCCGGAGCTTCTACGACTCGCTCGGCCCCGGCCTCGCCCGGTATCGCTGTCGCGTCGCCCGGTATCGGCTCCGTGTCCATGGTGTCCACGTCCACGTCGATGTCGACGCCGTCGCTGACGTCGCCGTCGATGTCCGGCGGCGGAACCTGGCCATCGGCTGCCCCGGCCGTGTTCGGTGACTGGCGTGTGCTCGTGTGCTGAGGCAACCCGAAGGTCCTTCCATGAGGAGCCCGTAGTCGGAGTGGCGGCCCCTTGGGACCTGGCAGGCCAGACCCTCGCTGGGGAGGCAGGGCCGCCGTCATTCCGTACGAGTTGCCTCATGCGCCCGTTCACGGAACTGGGCAAACACCCGGCAAACGGCTTATCACTGTTGCGTCACGCGCCTCCTACCGCCGTGAGCAGCGCCAGCGGAGCCGCCGCCGACCTGGACTCCCGCACGCACGCGTGCGGGTACGGAACCGGCTCCGGGTGGGTGTCGCGGCCGTAGCCCGCGAGGACCTCCGGGAGCCGGTGGCCGGCCGCCGTCGCCGCGTCGACCAGCGCGTGCGCGACCGTACGGGCCTCGTCGTGCAGGCCGTAGCGGGCCAGGCCCAGCGTGATCAGGGCGTTGTCGTGCGGCCAGACCGAACCCCGGTGGTACGACAGCGGGTGGTACGCCGCCTGCCCGGAGGCGAGCGTGCGGACGCCCCAGCCGGAGAAGAAGTCCGGCTCCAGGAGCCTGCGGCCGACGAGTTCGCCGTACTCCTTGTCGAGGAGGCCCGACCAGAGGAGATGGCCCGCGTCGGACGCCAGCGCGTCGACCTGGCGGCCCTCCCCGTCCAGCGCCAGCGCCGGGAAGGAGTGGTCCCGCATCCAGAAGTCCTGTTGGAAACGGTCCCGCAGATCGGCCGCCGCCTGCTCCAGGAGGGCCGCGTACGTCTCGTCCTCCCACACCGTCCGCGCCACCCACGCGGTACGGCGCAGCGCGTCGTACGCGTACCCCTGGGCCCCCGCCGCCATCACGGGACCGCTTGCGCGGGTGCCGTCGGCCCCGCAGATGGCGCCGGGGGAGTCCTTCCAGTTCTGGTTGGCCAGGCCGCCCTGGTCGGCGCGGTAGACCAGGTAGCCGCGCGAGGTCAGGCCGCCGTGGTCGAGCATCCAGCCCACCGCCGCGCGGGCGTTGGACTCCAGCCGCCGGGCGAGCGCCGTGTCGCCGGTCTGCTCGACGTACGCGCCGAGCAGCACCAGGAACAGCGGGGTCGCGTCGACCGAACCGTAGTAACGCCCGTACGGCACCTGCCCGAAGTGCGCCAGCTCGCCGTGCCGCACCTCGTGCACGATCTTGCCGGGCTGGGAGACAGACTCCGGACCCACCGCCGTCGCCTGCGTCGCGGCGAGCGCAGGCAGTGTGGCGGCGGCGAGTTGGGGGCGGTAGGGGAGCGCGAAGAGGGACGTCAGGAGCGCGTCCCTGCCCAGCAGGGTCAAGAACCACGGAGCCCCCGCCGCTGGTACGCGCAGCTCCTCGCCGTCGAGGCCCGTCGCCGGGACCTGGAGCGAGGCCAGGTCCGACAGGCCCCGGGCGCAGGCGGCGGCCAGCTCCGGCCAGCCGGTGGGGAAGGAGACGCCCTGGACGTACTCGCCCTCCAGCGCGAGGAGTTGCTCGTTCAGGGCGGACGGTGAGCGCGGTACCCGCAGGGCCCGCTTGTCGCCGTGCGGGCGGGCCATCACCCGCAGGGCCAGCTCGGCGGTGCCGTGCGGTTCGAGGTCCAGGGTCCACACCATGCGGCGGGCTCCGGTGCCGGTCTCCTCGACGCCGTCGGGGGCGGGCTCGGCCGTGACCGTCGTACAGGAGCGCCATTCGCCGCGCTGGTAGGCGAACTCCACGCCGTCGTCGAGGACTTGGCGGGAGCGGGTGGCCCCGGTCTTGGCGTAGGTGCGGTAGTCGGAGCGGAGTTCGAACTGGTCGGTGAAGTCGGCGTCCGCGGTGACCGCGAGCCGGACCGTGGTCGGCACCGGCCGGTTGCTGGTCACCTTCAGCGACTCGACGAACGAGCCGTCGCCGACGGCCTGTTCACGGAAGAGCGTGTGCGCGGGCGGCTCCTGGCGGCCCCCGCGCGGGACCAGGACACAGCGCGCCATGTCCCCGTCGGCCACCGGTGTCAGTGCCTCCGGCACCGCGCCGTCGACCGTCAACTGCCAGCGGCTCAGGTGCCGGGCGTCCCGTACGAATAACCCGTCCGGGGAACTGCCGCCCCGTACGCCGCTGATGTCCCCGCCGTCGCCCACGGCTGCGAACGTCCCGCCGTGCACGAGCAGATGATGCCGGTCCGTCATCCCCGGTCCCCTCCCTTGACTCTCTTGGCGACCTTGACTGCCTTGCCGTTCACTTCTGTGCCACTCATGTCGAACGTGCCGAGGCCCGTGCCGGACACGCCGTGCCCGGGGGGCTCGTGAAGCAGATCGAGGGTCAGTGCGGCGGTCCAGCTGAAGCCGGTCGCGCCGCACGCCTCGCCGTCGTACGGGTCGACGTACTCGGCGAAGTCGGTGGCGGCGGCCGTCTCCAGGACGGCCTCGCGCAGCGCGTCCGCCCGCGTCCGCTCGCCGTGCAGCCGCAGGCCGCGCTCCAGCAGCCAGCCGGTGTTGAACCAGGCCGGGCCGCGCCAGTACCGGTGCGGGTCGAAGGCCTCGCCCGACAGGTCGTAGCTGGGCGGGAGTCGGGTGCTCTCGCCGAGCCCGAAGTGCGGGCCGGACGCCGTACGGACCAGGGCCGCGGCGATGTCCCGGGGCAGATCGGGGAGGAGGAGCGGGATCAGACCGGAGACGCTGCGCTCGGGGATCAGTCCCCCGCCCCGGACGTCACGGCAGAAGAACATGCCCTCCGCCGGGTCCCACAGCCGCTCGATCAGCACCCCCGTCAGCCGCTCCGCGCGCGCGTGGCGGGCCGTGCCGGTCGCGCCCAACTCCCGTGCGATCCGGGCCAGTGCGTGCTCGGAGGCGATGAGGAGGGCGTTGAAGGAGGGGTCCTCCACCGCGAACTCGCTTGTCCCGTCGGCGTAGTGGCCGTCCCGGTAGTCCGTCGCGAGCCGCACGTAACGGCCGTAGTCGAGGTCCGTGGGCCGGTCCTCGGCGGCCCCGTGGTCGAGGTCGGCGCGGCGGAAGGAGCGGGCCGGTGCGGGGGTCACTCGTGCGAGGGGGGCGTCCCAGCAGGGGCTGTTGTCCATGCCCTGCTCCCAGGGGTGCACGACGGACGCGAGTCCGCCTCCGCCCAGGTCGCGCCGGTGCAGCAGATAGCGGTGCCAGGCGGCCAGCCGGGGGTAGACGCCCGCCAGGAAGCCGCGTGCGCGGGAGAGGCCCGGGTCCGCGCAGTGCACCAGCCAGGCGGCGAGCGCGTGCACCGGTGGCTGCACGATGCCCGAGGTCTGTACGGTGCGCGGGGCGCCCGCGGTGTGCCCAGCGGTCGAGGAGCGCCAGAAGTCGGGGCTCGGGAAGTACGCGTCGAGCGGTACGGAGGGGTTGAAGACGATGTGCGGGATCCGGCCGTCGCCCCACTGGGCGGCGAGCAGCGTCTCCAGCTCCGTCTGGGCCCGCAGCGGCGAGAGGTGCCGCAGCCCGATCGCGATGAACGCGGAGTCCCAGGACCACTGGTGCGGATACAGACCACGGGAGGGGACCGTTGAGGTTCCCGTCCAGTTCCCTTCGAGTACGGCAGCCGCTCTGAGGTGCAGCGAACCTGACAAGGACGGTGGATCGTATACGAGGTGGTGCTCCACCGGGAGGGCTGTGAGCTGGGCAGTGCGATCCACTCGGGACTCCACGAAACACGTCGTGCCGACCGGTTCGGTCATGGCTACCGTAGGGTTACGTCTATTTAACACGCAAAACTCAATATGTAATGCAGGGTTGAGAAACACAAGGGGGTGCGCATGACGGGAAGAGGTCAAGGGAGCGCCGGAGATCTGCTCGAACTGGTGCGCACCGGGCGCGCCACGACCCGAGGCGCCCTCCAACAGGTGACCGGACTCTCCCGCGCGACCGTCGGCCAGCGCCTGGACCGGCTCTTCCGCGCGGGCTGGCTGCGCGAGGGCGCGGGCGGCCCCGTGGACTCCCCACTGGGCGGCAGACCTTCCATCACCCTCGAATTCGACGACGCCCACGCCGTGGTCCTCGCGGCGGACCTGGACACCCGCCACGCGCGCGCGTGCGTCCTCTCGCTCACCGGCGAGATCCTCGCGGAGCACGGCGGCACGCTGGCCGTCGAGGACGGCCCCGACGTCGTACTGGGTGAACTCGGCCGCTGGTTCGCCGAGTTGCTGGAGAAGGCCGGACACCGGGCGTCCGAGGTCTGCGGGATCGGTCTCGCGGTCCCCGGCCCGGTCGACACCGACACCGGCCGGGTCGTCCAGCCGCCGATGATGCCCGGCTGGGACGGCTACGACATAAGAGGCCGCCTGGCCCGCGCCTTCACGGAACACACCGGCGCCCCCCGGGTCCCGGTCCTGGTCGACAACGACGCCAACCTCATGGCCTACGGCGAACAGCGCACCGGCCACCCCGACTGCTCGGCCTTCGTCCTGGTCAAGGTCTCGACCGGTATCGGCGCCGGAGTCGTCGTCGGCGGCTCCATCTTCCGGGGGATCGACGGCGGCGCCGGCGACATCGGCCACATCCGCATCCCGGCGGGCGCGCAGGCACTGTGCCGATGCGGGTCCTACGGCTGTCTCGCCGCCGTCGCCAGCGGTGGCGCCGTGGCGCGGAGGCTGGCCGAGACCGGGGTTCCGGCGGCGTCCGGCTCGGACGTACGGGACCTGCTGGCGTCGGGGCACCCGGGAGCGGCCGCGTTCGCCCGCGAGGCGGGACGGCAGGTCGGGGACGTCCTGGCGACCGTGGTGACGCTCCTCAACCCCGGGGTGCTGATGATCGCGGGAGACCTGGCCGGCACCTCCTTCCTCACGGGCGTACGGGAGCTGCTGTACCAGCGGGCGCTGCCGCGCTCCACCGCTCATCTGCACGTGCTCACTTCACGACTCGGCGAGCGGGCCGGTCTGGTGGGGGCGGGCGCGCTGGTCGTGGAGTACCTGTACGCGCCGGAGCGGGTCGAGGAGCGGCTGCTCGCGCTGGGCGTGTGACGTCCGCGTTTCGGTCCCGGGACATGTCCGAGGTCCGTCCGATGTCCGTCCGCATGGTGAAATCCGGCCGGGTGTGGAAGCGTGATTCTCACCACCTTTGATAGGGGTGGCGCTCAGGTGAGCGGATCTTGGGCGGCTGCACTTCTCCAAGGGGTGGCACTCCGTGCCACCCCTTGATCGTTCATCGATCGAAAACAGGCGAGCGTGCAACCCGCTCAGGTGAGCGGAAAAGTGTGCCGATGGACCCTACTGGGTTCAAGAAGTGAAAACATCCGGCGGTGTTCGCTTGCCGAGCTTTGACTTTCGATCCGCTGGCGGACGACTGGTTACGGACGCATGACATGCAAGTGGACGTACCCAGACGCCTTCGATCTGGGTATGTTCCTGGCCGTCAGGGCAGCCACCCGCGTCCCGAGGAGTCGAGACCCGTGTCGGAAAACAAAGAACCCCACGTAGCGAAGTTCGTCTATGACTTCACCGAGGGAAACAAGGACCTCAAGGACCTTCTCGGCGGCAAGGGTGCCAACCTCGCCGAGATGACCAACCTGGGCCTTCCCGTGCCCCCCGGCTTCACCATCACCACCGAGGCGTGCAAGACCTACCTCGACAGTGGCGAGGAGCCGGCGGCACTGCGTGACGAGGTGAGTGCGCACCTCGACGCGCTGGAGTCGACGATGGACAAGAAGCTGGGGCAGGCCGACAACCCCCTCCTCGTGTCGGTCCGTTCCGGGGCGAAGTTCTCCATGCCCGGCATGATGGACACCGTCCTGAACATCGGCCTCTCCGACAAGTCCGTGCAGGGCCTGGCGAAGCAGGCAGGCGACGAGCGCTTCGCGTGGGACTCGTACCGCCGCCTCATCCAGATGTTCGGCAAGACCGTCCTCGGCGTCGACGGCGACCTCTTCGAGGAAGCCCTCGACAAGGCCAAGGAGGCCAAGAAGGTCACCGTCGACACCGAACTGGACGCGGCCGACCTGAAGAAGCTGGTCACCCGCTTCAAGCGGATCGTCAAGACCGAGGCCGGACGCGACTTCCCACAGGACCCGCGCGAGCAGATGGACCTCGCCATCCACGCGGTCTTCGACTCCTGGAACACCGACCGCGCCAAGCTCTACCGCCGCCAGGAACGCATCCCGCACGACCTCGGCACCGCCGTCAACGTCTGCTCGATGGTCTTCGGCAACCTCGGCCCCGACTCCGGCACCGGCGTCGCCTTCACCCGCGACCCCGCCAGCGGCCACCAGGGCGTCTACGGCGACTACTTGCAGAACGCGCAGGGCGAGGACGTCGTGGCCGGCATCCGCAACACCGTCCCGCTCGCGGAGCTGGAGCAGATCGACAAGAAGTCGTACGACCAGCTGATGCAGATCATGAAGACCCTGGAGAACCACTACAAGGATCTCTGCGACATCGAATTCACCATCGAGCGCGGCCAGTTGTGGATGCTCCAGACGCGGGTGGGCAAGCGGACGGCGGGTGCGGCCTTCCGCATCGCGACCCAACTGGTCGACCAGGGCCTGATCGACGAGGCGGAGGCCCTCCAGCGCGTCACCGGCGCCCAGTTGGCGCAGCTGATGTTCCCGCGCTTCGACGAGGACGCGAAGGTCCAGCAGGTCGGCCGGGGCATCGCGGCCTCGCCGGGCGCGGCGGTCGGCAAGGCGGTCTTCGACTCGTACACCGCGGTGAAGTGGTCGCGTTCGGGCGAGAAGGTCATCCTGGTCCGCCGTGAGACCAACCCCGACGACCTCGACGGCATGATCGCGGCGGAGGGCATCCTGACGTCCCGCGGCGGCAAGACGTCCCACGCGGCCGTCGTCGCACGCGGCATGGGCAAGACGTGCGTCTGCGGCGCCGAGGAGCTTGAGGTCGACACCAAGCGCCGCCGGATGGTCGTGCCGGGGGGACACGTCGTCGAGGAGGGCGACGTCATCTCCATCGACGGTTCCAGCGGCAAGGTGTACCTCGGTGAGGTCCCGGTCGTCCCGTCCCCGGTCGTGGAGTACTTCGAGGGCCGCATGCACGCGGGCGCCGACGACGCGGACGAACTCGTCGAGGCGGTGCACCGGATCATCGGATACGCGGACCGCGTACGGCGGTTGAGGGTGCGCGCCAACGCGGACAACGCCGAGGACGCGCTGCGCGCCCGCCGCTTCGGCGCCCAGGGCATCGGCCTGTGCCGTACGGAGCACATGTTCCTCGGCGACCGCCGGGAACTGGTGGAACGCCTGATCCTGGCCGACACGGACACCGAACGCGAGGAGTCCCTCAAGGCGCTTCTCCCGCTCCAGAAGGCCGACTTCGTAGAGCTGTTCAAGGCGATGGACGGACTCCCGGTGACGGTCCGCCTGTTGGACCCGCCGCTGCACGAATTCCTGCCGGACATCACGGAGTTGTCGGTCCGAGTAGCGCTCGCGGAGTCCCGCCAGGAGTCCCACGAGAACGACCTCCGCCTCCTCCAGGCGGTCCACCGCCTGCACGAGCAGAACCCGATGCTGGGGTTGAGGGGTGTCCGGTTGGGCCTGGTGATCCCGGGCCTGTTCACGATGCAGGTGAGGGCGATCGCCGAGGCCGCCGCCGAACGCAAGGCGGCGAAGGGCGACCCGCGCGCCGAGATCATGATCCCGCTGGTCGGCACGGTCCAGGAACTGGAGATCGTCCGCGAGGAGGCCGACCAGGTCATCGCGGAGGTGGAGGCGGCGACGGGCACGTCACTGAAACTGTCCATCGGCACGATGATCGAACTCCCGCGCGCGGCCCTGACGGCGGGCCAGATCGCGGAGGCGGCGGAGTTCTTCTCCTTCGGCACGAACGACCTCACCCAGACGGTCTGGGGCTTCAGCCGCGACGACGTAGAGGCCTCCTTCTTCACCGCCTACCTGGAGAAGGGCATCTTCGGAGTCAGCCCCTTCGAGACCATCGACAGGGACGGCGTGGGTTCGCTGGTCAAGCTCGCGGCGAAGGCGGGCCGCGAGACCCGCCCGGACCTGAAGCTGGGCGTCTGCGGCGAACACGGCGGCGACCCCGAGTCGGTCCACTTCTTCCACGAGGTCGGGCTCGACTACGTGTCGTGCTCGCCGTTCCGGATTCCGGTGGCGCGACTTGAGGCGGGGCGGGCGGCTTCGGTGGCTCAGGGGAGCGATCACCGGTAGGTCGTAGGGGGCGTAGGACCGACCGCTGGCAGGTCATACGGCCGTACAGCCGTAAGGTCATACGCCCACTGAACGCCGGAACCGTCGCCTGTCCCCGACCCTCACCGATGGGCGGCGGTTCCGGATCACGAAGGAGGGGCGGCATCCTGTGCGGGGATGCCGCCCCTCTGTGTGTTCCGTTGTGAGGTACGGGCGAGGATCATTCGCACCGTGGACGATGTGCGAGACGGCGTCATCGGGGAGTGGCGGGTCGGCTGGTCCGGCCGGCTCATGGGCTACGTGCTGGCTGCCGGCCCGGCGTGCGGGGCGTTGTCCGTCTGGCTGGGCATGCTCTCGCATCCGGACGCGGGCTCCGTGGGCTCCGCAGGGATCGCTACTGCCGTCGCGCTGGGGTTCGGGCTCTTCGCCTGGTGGGGGCTGCTGCGCATACGCCTGGAACTCGCGACGGACATGATCGTCATGGTGAACCCCTGGGGCACTCAGCGTCTGCCGTGGTCGCGTGTCAGTGCGGTGAGCCTCGGCAACTGGGGTGCGCGGTTCCACACGACGGACGGGTTCGTGTACACGGCGTATGCCCTGAGTGATCTGGCAGGTGGGACTCGCCAGGACGAGCGCTTCGCTGTTGTGCGGCGGATCGTTGAGGATCAACTCCGCAGTGGACAACCGCTTTAGGAGTTCGATCGGTTCGATCGGACTTCCGCGGACTCGGTACCCCACTGCGGCTCCGATGACCTGGCCTGAGAGAGTGGCCCCGTGCTGCTGGATCCCGAGAACACGCTGTTCGTCCGTGGTGTCACGCCCGTGCTCCTGCTGGCCGACGCGCCTGTCCACGATGCCTTGCCGGTGCTGACCGCGTCGGACGGGACGGTGCCCTTGTGCGAGGGCTGGAGCATCGTTCCCCGACTCACCCTGTGCGTGGTGGACGGACCCGGGGACCACGGGCTTATCGTCCCCGCTCTCGCCGCACCGGTGGTCGGCGGGGCCGACGACGGCAGGGCATCCGGCGCCATGGGCGACTGGTGCGCGGATGCCGAGCAGGCCGGCGGGGCGGTCGTGCCGTCCTTGGACCACCTGCCCCAGGCACTCGACTGGACTGCCCTGCTGTCCTCGGGCACCGCCCGCGGCGGCTTCATGCCCGCGCTGGCCTGACCGTGGGAGCGTCCGACTCGCAAGGCCTGCATCACGCCTGCCGGCTTTGCGAGCCTGGAGCTCCGGAGATCTTCGTCCCGAAGCGACTTGGGTGGGGGCGCGCAGGAGTTGCGCTGCCGTCGCCGTTAGGACAAGCCGAATTGCATCGGAGCCATTCTCCGATGCCAACACCGACCCCATGGTCAGCGCGCCTGCATCCCAGAACCGCAGGAACATCCGACCGCCATGGGTGGCGTGCGCGCTCAGCTGCAACATGAGGCGGATCGTGGCGGGTTGGCCCTGCGCGCGTGAATGATCATGCGACGCAGAGCGGGCGGACGCCTGCCCGTACCTTCTCCGCTGCCGTCATGGGCCGTTACTCGCAAGCAACCCCGTCCCCATCCCGGTCCAGGTGGGAGTCGTAGCCCGGGTCGCCCCGGTAGAGGGGCGTGACACCGGCGGCGCGGGCGGCAGTGCAGTTCGCGTAGTAGGTGCTGCCGCCTCCGCCGGAACTTGAGCCGCTGTCGCCGGACCCGGACCCGGACCCGGAACCGGAACCCGAACCGCTCCCCGCTGCCGCCTCAGCCGTGACCGTCTTCGTGACCTTCACGGTCTTCGTCGCGGTCACCGTGGGTGCGGGTGACGGAGTCGCCGTCTCCGTTGTGGTCGCCGTGATCGTCATCGTCGGCTGGGGCTTCGCCGCCGCCGGCTTCGCGTCCGCCGTCGTGTTCTTCTTCGTGTCCTGGCCGGATGCGCCGATGCCCGCGCCTATGAAGAGGGCCAGCGCGAGGGCCGGGAGCACATACCGCTTGCGGGCCCAGCGGGGTGCGGGGCGGTCCGGCCGGGGAGCCGGTGGTACGGGTGGCATCGCGTACGGATGAGTCATCTCGTCCCCCTGTGTCTGGTGTGGCCTGGAACGTAACGCCGGGGCGGGATACGTGAAGGGGGAGTGACCAACCTGTGATGGTCTGTGACGGGCAGGTCACGCGGCGTGGGGGCGCGGGGCCGGTCCTGCTCTCGTACGCTCTTCGTGCACCGGCGTTCACGCGTCGACGGGAGGAGCCGTCCATGTCCGGTTGGAACGAGAAGGCCGTGCCCGATCAGGGCGGTCGGGTCGCCGTCGTCACCGGGGCCAACAGCGGCATCGGGTACGTCACCGCGCGGGAGCTGGCGCGCAAGGGGGCCCGGGTCGTGCTCGCGTGTCGGAGTGCGGCGCGGGGGAGTGCGGCCGCGGACCGGATCGTCGCCGAAGTGCCGGGCGCCGGGGCGCAGTTCGGGCGGCTGGACCTCGGGGACCTGGGTTCCGTACGGGAGTTCGCGGCCACGTTCCAGTACGAGCGGCTCGATCTGCTCGTCAACAACGCGGGCGTGATGGCGATGCCGTACGGCGCGACGGTGGACGGCTTCGAGACGCACTTCGGTGTCAACCACCTCGGGCACTTCGCGTTGACCGGGTTGCTGCTGCCGGCGCTGCTCGACGCGCCGGACGCGCGGATCGTCACCGTCTCCAGCTTCATGCACACGCTCGCCAACATCGACATCGGCGACCTCAACAGCGAGCGGCGGTACGGTCGTTGGACCGCGTACTCCCGTTCCAAGACCGCCAATCTGCTCTTCACGCACGAGTTGGCGCGGCGGCTCGCGGCAGTCGGTTCGGGGGTGGTCGCCACCGCCGCCCATCCCGGGTACGCCGCCACCAACCTCCAGACCGCCGGGCCGCGGGTGGAGGGACGCAGGGGTGCGGAGCGGGCCATGGAACTCGGTAATCGCGTCTTCGCCCAGTCCGCGGAGGCCGGCGCGCTGCCCTCCCTGTATGCGGCGACCGCGCCCGACGTACGCCCGGATTCCTTCTACGGTCCGCGAGTCGTGATGTGGCGTGGGGCACCGGCCCGCTCTTGGCGGGCGCCGTGGACCCTCAACGACGCGATGGGGCAACGGCTTTGGGCGGCCTCGGAGGAGCTGACGGGGGTCGTCTACGACCAACTCAAGCCGTAGGGGCGGGTGTTCAGGCCGTCGCTCCGCTGTCCACCACCAGATCCGTGCCCACCACCGACGCCGCGTCGTCCGAGGCCAAGTAGAGGACCGCGGCGGCGATTTCGGCCGTGGCGGAGATACGGCCGAGGGGGAGCGTGGCCCGTACGCGTTCGGCGCGGTCGGTCTCCGTCTCGCCGGGGCGCAGGGACATGGGGGTGTCGGTGGCGCCGGGGCTGACCACGTTGATACGGACGCCCTCACGGATGTGGTCCACGGCGGCACCCCTGCTGAGCACGGCGACCGCGGCCTTGGACGCGGCGTAGGCGGCGGCCCCGGGGCTGCTGGTGTGCACGCCGAAGGTGGACGCCACGTTGACGATCGCACCGCCGGACGGCTGGGCCCGCATCCGCGCGATCTGGGCGCGCAGGGCCAGGAACACGCCGGTCACGTTGATGTCGAGCTGGGTGCGCCAGTCCTCCTCGGTGAGGTCGGCGAGGGGCCGCCCGCCCCGGAAGACGCCCGCGTTGTTGACGGCCACGTCGAGCGAGCCGTACCGGTCGACGGCCGCCCGCACCAGGTCGTCCGCGTCGGCGGCCTTCGATACATCGGCGCTCACCGCGAAGGCCTTCCCGAGCCCGGCGCCGTCACCGCCCCCGGCCTCGATCAGGGCGACAGTCTCGTCCAGCGGCCCCCGTCGCCGCCCGGCCACGACGACGTTCGCCCCTTCCGCCGCGAACGCGAGGGCGATGGCGCGTCCTATCCCGGACCCGGCCCCGGTGACGAGTGTGGTCCTGCCGGAGAAGCGGTTGCTCATGAACGAGCCTCTTTCCAGAACGATCGGTTCAGTATGGGGACATGAAAAGGTGCCCTGCGCCACCCGAGGCCTCAGTCCAGCAGCGCCAACGCCTGCTCCGCCGCGTCCCGCACCCGCGCCGGGTCCCCGGACGCCCGGCCGACCACCCGCAGCCCCTGCATCAGCACCAGCAGCATGCGCGCGAGGGGGAGCGGATCGCGGTCGGCGGGCAACTCGCCCTGTGCCTGGGCCCGCACCAGCGCCGACCGCAGTACGGCCTCCAGTTGGTCCCAGTTGCGCTCGACCAGCCGGGTCGCGGCCCGGTCGTGCGGGGCGAGTTCGGCCGCCGTGTTGGTCACCAGGCAGCCCAGCGGCCGTAGTTGCTCGTCCGCCGCCTCGGCCGCATACCGCCGTACGATCGCTCGTAGGGGCGGCAGTGCGGGGCCCGGCTGGGACAACTCCCGCACCATCGGCGTGAGTCCGGCCCGGTCGTAGCTCTCCAGTGCCTTCAGGTACAGCTCGTGCTTGCTGCCGAAGGTCGCGTAGATGCTGGCCCGGCCGATGCCGAGGTGCTCGACGAGATCGGACATCGACGTCGCCTCGTAGCCGCGCCGCCAGAACAGCTCCAGGGCTGCCCGCAGTGCGGCCTCGGGGTCGAACTCCTTGGTCCTGGCCATGTGTCGCAGCCTAGATCCAGTTGGAACGAACGGTCAAGAAAGAACGTCAGGATGGCCAGCCCTGCCGCAGCGCCCCCACCAGCAGTTCGGTGAACTGGGACGCCGGCCAGGACGGGCGGAGCCCCGTCGCCGTCTGCACCTGCGCCTCGCGCTGCCGGAACACCGGGTGGTCGACGGGGACGTAGGACACGCCCTCGGCCGCCGTGTCCTGCCCGATGTCGCCGAGGTCCCCGACCAGGGCGAGGCCGCCTCCTGCGCGGACGAACTCGTACTGCGGGGCGAGACTGTCGCAGACCAGCGCGGGGCGGACCGTGATCCCCTCCAACTCGGTGCCGATGTCGAAGAGTTCACGCTGACTGGTGCCCGGCGAGGCCAGGGCGAGCGGGTAGGCGCAGAGGTCGGCGAGGCCGATGCGGTCGCGGTCGGCGAGTTCATGGCCGAGCGGGACGATCGCGGCCACGGGGACCACGACCGCGCACTCGACACGGACGTCGTGCTGCGGGTCCATCGTGTACGTCACGGCGACATCGGCGAGCCCCTCGACCACGCGACGCGTCGCCTCCTGGCGGTCGACCACGTCCACGCGGAAGGTCGTGTCGGGGTGTTCGCGCAGGAAGTCGACGACCGCCCGGGGCGCCGGCCGTCGGGCGAACCCCTCCGGGCGGGCGACGGCGACACTGCGCGCCTGCGCTCCCCGAGCCGTCCTCAACTCCTCAAGCAGCGCGGTCGATTCGGTCTCACCCCGCCCGCACCTCGTACGTCTCCACCCGCACCGACGCGTCGTCCAGGCACTCCCCGGAGATCAGGTCGAAGCGCTGCTTGAGCAGCGGGGAGGCGACGAACGGGCGGCCCTGGTGGGTGCCGGTGAGGCCGCGGGAGAGGACGGCCGCGCCGTTGAAGGGGTCGCGGTTGTCGATGCCGTAGAGGGTGCCGGAGCGGTCGCGGAACAGGGCGACCTGGCGGCCGTCCGGCAGCAGGGCCGCGACTCCGCGGCCGGGGAGGAGCCGGTTGAGGTCGCAGACCGCGAACCAGCCCTCTTCGAGCCTGAGTTGGACCTTCAGGTCGGTCGTCTCGGGAGCCAGGGTCATCGCTGGGCGCTTCCTTCCAGGACGTCTGCGGTCTGCTGGGGCCGCATGCCGATGGTCAGCAGCGGCAGGTCGGGCTTGATCTGGTCGCGCTCGGGGACGAAGCCGACGACCGGGTCCGGGGTGTCCGGCGCGTTCACGAAGGACACGAACCGGCCCAGCTTCTCGGGGTCGTTGATGGTCTCGGCCCACTCGTCGCGGTACCCGGCGACATGCGCGGCCATCAGCGACTCCAGCTCCTCGCAGATGCCGAGCGAGTCCTCGACGACCACGTCCCGGATGTGGTCCAGGCCGCCCGGGATCCGCTCCAGCCACACGCTCGTACGCTCCAGGCGGTCGGCCGTACGGATGTAGAACATCAGGAACCGGTCGATCAGGCGCACCAGTTCGGCGTCGGACAGGTCCTGGGCCAGCAGGTCCGCGTGGCGCGGGGTCGCGCCGCCGTTGCCGCCTACGTAGAGGTTCCAGCCGTTGGCGGTGGCGATGACGCCGAAGTCCTTGGACTGGGCCTCGGCGCACTCGCGGGCGCAGCCGGAGACCGCCGACTTGAGCTTGTGGGGGGAGCGCAGTCCGCGGTAGCGCAGCTCCAGGTCGATCGCCATCCGGACGGAGTCCTGGACGCCGTAGCGGCACCAGGTCTGGCCGACGCAGGACTTCACCGTGCGCAGGGCCTTTCCGTAGGCGTGGCCGGACTCGAAGCCGGCGTCCACCAACCTCGCCCAGATCAGCGGGAGTTGCTCGACCCGGGCGCCGAAGAGGTCGATGCGCTGACCGCCGGTGATCTTCGTGTAGAGGCCGAAGTCGCGGGCCACCTCGCCGATCACGATGAGCTTCTCGGGGGTGATCTCGCCGCCGGGGATGCGCGGCACGATCGAATAGGAGCCGTTCTTCTGGAGGTTGGCGAGGAAGTGGTCGTTGCTGTCCTGGAGGGCCGCCTGCTCGCCGTCCAGGACATAGCCGCTCGCGCCGATCGTCGGGGCGAGGGACGCGACGATGGAGGCGACCGTCGGCTTGCAGATCTCGCAGCCGTCGCCGCCCCGGGCGTCGGCACGGCCGTAGCGGTCCAACAGGTCCTGGTAGGAGGTGATGCGCAGCGCGAGGGCGATCTCGTACAGCTCCTCGCGGGTCTGCGCGAAGCAGCCGCACAGGCCCTTGTCGACCTCGATGCCGCTCGCCTCCAGCTCGGCGGTGACCAGCTGGCCGAGGACCTTGACGCAACTCCCGCAGCCGGTACCGGCCTTGGTGCACTTCTTCACCTCGGGCACGCTCGTGCAGGAGTGCTCGGTGACCGCCCCGCGGATCGTGCCCTTGGTGACGTTGTGGCAGGAGCAGATCACCGCCTCGTCGGGCAGCGCGGAGGGGCCGAGCTGGACGGCGCCCCCGGAACCGGCCGGCAGCACCAACTGCTCGGGGGAGACCGGCGGTACGGACCCCGTGAACGCGCGCAGCGTGCCGTAGGCCTCCGCGTCGCCGACCAGGATGCCGCCCAGCAGCTCGCCGCCCCGGCCGATCACCAGCTTCTTGTACGTCCCGGCCCGCGCGTCGGAGTAGACGACGTCGAGGCAGTCCGCGGTGGCGCCGTGCGCGTCGCCGAAGGACGCCACGTCCACGCCGAGCAGCTTCAGCTTGGTGGACAAGTCGGCGCCGGTGAACGCCGATTCGTCCTGAGCGATGGTCGCCGCGACCGTCTCCGCCTGCTCGTAGCCGGGCGCCACCAGGCCGTAGACCCGGCCGTCCGCCGCCAGCGCGCACTCGCCGATCGCGAAGACGTGCGGGTCGGTGACCGTACGGCACTGCTCGTCGACCGTGATGCCGCCGCGCTCGCCGACCGACAGCCCCGATTCCCGGGCGAGTTGGTCGCGGGGGCGGACACCGGCGCTGAACACCACCATGTCCGTGGCGAGTTCGGAGCCGTCCGACAGCTTCATGCCGACGACGGCCCCGTCCGCGCCGGCCACGATCTCCTGCGTACCGGTCCCCGTGTGGACCGTCAGACCCATGTCCTCGATGGTGCGCAGCAGGGCCGCGCCACCGCCCTCGTCGACCTGCACCGGCATCAGCCGGGGCGCGAACTCCACGATGTGCGTGGCCAGTCCGAGCCCCTTGAGCGCACCGGCGGCCTCCAGGCCGAGCAGCCCGCCGCCGACCACCGCCCCCGTGGTGGCCCGCGACTTCGCGTACGCCTCGATCGCGAGGAGGTCCTCGATCGTGCGGTAGACGAAGCAGCCGTCGGAGTCCTTGCCCGGGACGGGAGGCACGAACGGGTAGGAGCCGGTGGCGAGCACGAGGGCGTCGTACTCGACTACCAGCCCGGAGCGGGCCGTTACCGTCTTCGCCGCCCGGTCGATCGTCTCCGCCGGGTCGCCGACGTACAGCTCGATGCCGTGGTCCTTGATGAACTCCGCGTCCGTGAGCGACAGTTCCTCGGGGGTGCGGCCCGAGAAGTACGAGGTGAGCTGGACGCGGTCGTAGGCCGGGCGCGGCTCCTCGCACAGTACGACCACACGGTGCGTGGCGGTCAGGCCGCGCTCGGCGAGCGCTTCGAGGAAGCGCTGACCGACCATGCCGTGGCCGACGAGCACGATGGTGGGCACCACACGCGGATTCGAGGTCATGTCCAGGAGCCTGCGACGTCGGTGTTACCCGACCGCATCACATCTGTTTCCCGTGAGGAACGCTGCCCTCAGCGGGAGCGCGCGGGGGGTGTGAGGGTTCCGGGTGCGCGCCGGGGGCGGAGTGTGAGGGCGGGTGGATCCGTCCCGGTTCGGTTAACCGAACCCCGCGCTTCCGTGCAGGCACCATCGTGTACGGCGGCCGGCGGCGGAACGCTGGAGACATCGGTTCTTCGGCAGCTCGTCGCAGGCCACAGCCAGGAGGAAGCCCCATGGACAGTGTTCGTCATGTGCAGGTTCGCGACACGGCGGCGGTGCGGATCTGGCGGGTCGTGCGGGAGCCTTTCACCGCCGGGACGTGGCGTCGCACCGCCTACGCGCTGCTCGCCCTCCCGGTCGGGCTGGCCTGTGTCCCGCTCGGCCTCCTCGGCGCCCCCACGGCCCGCCGGCAGCGGGGCCTGGTCCGCCGCTTCCTCGACACGGACATCGACACGGACATGCCGGGCGCCGCGCGGCGCGGCGGCCTGCGCCACGCCCTCCTCGCCACCCCCCTCAACCTCCTCACCGCCTTCGTCACGGTCTACGGCTGGGCGATCGTCCCCATGAACCTCGGCTGGCCGCTGCGCGCGGGCGACGACTACGCCGGCGCCTGGGGCGGCCCCACCTTCGCCGGGGCCTGGGCCTTCCACGCCGTCCTGGGCGGCATCGGCTTCCTGCTGCTGATGCCGTGGCTGGTGCGGGGCCTCACCGCCGTACAGCTCCGTGTCGCCAGGTCGCTCCTCTCCTAGGTTGATCCCATGCCGAGCCTCCGCTCCCGCCTCCGTACGCTCGCCGTCGCCACCTTCGGCCGCCGCGCGCTGGCCGCCGTCCTCTACGGCGTGCTCGCCCTCCCGCTCGCCCTGGCCGGCTTCTTCCTCACCCTCGTCGGGCTGGCGTTCGGCGGGGCGCTGTCGGTGACCACGCTCGGGCTGTGGCTGCTGGCCGTCACCGTGCGGGGCGCGCTGGCGCTCGGCGCGCTGCAGCGGGCGCTCGCGCGGCGGCTGCTCGGACTGGAGATCGAACCGCCGGGCACACCCGGTGGCAGCGGGCTCCTCGGCTGGCGCCGGGGCGTCCTGCTGGACCGCGCGGGCTGGCGGGCCGCCGGCTGCGCGCTGCTGACCCCGTTCACTGCCGTCTTCGCGTACGCGGCCGTCGTCGTCGGATACGTCTACGGCGTCCTGCTCACCCTGCACCCGCTGCTCAAACGCTGGAACTACGACACGGTGCACAGCGCCACCGACGGCTCCGCGCGCCATGTGTCGCTGGAGTTCTTCGGCTTCCAACTCGACTCCTGGCCACGGTGGTTGATCCCGTTCACGGCCGGACTGCTGTTGCTGGCCCTCGCGCCCGTACTCCTCCGCTACGCCCTGGGCCCGCACCGCGCGCTGCTGACGGTGCTGCTCGGCCCCGACGCGGCGACCCGCCGGATCCGCACCCTGGAGGAGACCCGCGCCCGGGCCGTCGACGATGCCGCCGCCACCCTCCGCCGTATCGAACGCGATCTGCACGACGGCACCCAGGCCCGGCTGGTCTCGCTCGCCATGCAGCTCACCGTGATCCGCGAACTGGTGACCACGGAGGCCGCACCCGACCGAGTCCTCGCCGTGGTCGACACCGCCCGGGGCAACGCCACCCAGGCCATCACCGACCTGCGCCACCTGGTCAAGGGCATCCATCCGCCCGTACTCGACGAAGGCCTCCGCGCCGCGCTCACCACCCTCGCCGCCGACAGCGCGCTCCCCGTCACCCTCACCACCGACATCGGCACCCGCCCCACCCCGGCCGTCGAGACCATCGCCTACTTCTGCGCCGCCGAGCTGCTCGCCAACGCGACGAAACACGCCCGGGCCACGGCCGCCGCCGTCGACGTCACCGCCCGCGACGGAGTCCTGCGGCTGCGCGTCACCGACGACGGACAGGGCGGCGCGAGGCTCGGCGCCGGGTCCGGTCTCACCGGCCTGCTGGCCCGGGTCCGTACCGTCGACGGCACACTGACCTGCGACAGCCCGCGCGGAGGCCCTACGGTGGTCACGGTCGAACTGCCCCACACATGACCTCACATCCGAACGGAGTGGCATGCGCGTCGTCATCGCCGAGGACTCGGCCCTCCTGCGCGACGGCCTGGTCCAGCTGCTCCAGCTGCGGGACGTGGAGGTGGCCGCGGCGGTCGGCGACGCGGAGTCCCTGCTGACCGCGGTGGCGACCCACGCCCCTGACGTCGCCGTCGTCGACATCCGCCTCCCGCCCACCCAGACCGACGAGGGCGTACGGGCGGCCGTACGACTGCGGGAGCGGTACCCCGCGATGGGCGTGCTGCTGTTCTCGCAGTACGTCGAGACGACCCACGCGGCCCAACTCCTCGGCAACCCGGCCGGGTTCGGGTATCTCCTCAAGGAACGGGTCGTCGACATCGGCGAGTTCGTCGGCGCCCTGGAACGCGTCGCCGCCGGCGGCACCGCCCTCGACCCCGAGGTCGTCGCCCAACTCTTCGGCGCCGCTCGCCGGTCCACCGCCCTCGACACCCTCACCCCCCGCGAACGCGAGGTCCTCGCCCTGATGGCGGAGGGCCGCACCAACCACGCGATCGCCACCGCGTTCACCGTCTCCGAGCGCGCGGTCGAGAAGCACGTCGCCAACATCTTCACCAAGCTCGACCTGCCACCGTCGGAGACGGGGAACCGACGGGTGCTCGCGGTGCTCCGGTATCTGGAGAGCGGGCGCTGAGCTCGGCAAAGAGCAAGCCCACTCGGCGCAGGGCCACGCCTGCAAGGCGGGCGCGTACGTGGCCCGGCGCCAGGTGAACGGCAGCACTGCCTCCACCGCGTCCGCCGCGGCCCGGGCCCCGGGCTCACCGCCTCGGGACATGTCGTGGTCCCGCGCCTCGTCGTCGTAGTCGATCACCCGCCCATCCTGTCCCGGAGTCTGCAGCACACCCCCCCGTGATCCAGATCATGCAGCGCAGGTGCATCGCGGAAGGCCGCCCACCGCCTTTTACCTGGCGTAGGCAACCAGTGGGAGCAGAGACAGTGCGCATCGAGCAGGGTCAGGCGGGTGAGTTCGAGGAGTTCGTGGCGGCCCGCTGGTCGGTACTCCTCCACCTCGCGCGTCTGCTCGTCGGCGGTGACCGGCACCGGGCCGAGGATCTGGCGCAGGAGTCCTTGGTCAAGCTCTGGTTCGTCTGGCCGAAGGTCTCCCAGGACGCGCCGGAGGCATACGTCCGCAAGGTGATGGTCCGCGCGGCGGCGCGTGCGGGCCGGCGGCGCTGGTGGGGTGAACGTCCGGTCGAGCGGCTGCCCGAGGGGGCGATGACCGGGGACGTGTCCGCCGATGTGGCGGAACGGTCCCGGCTGGAGGCCGCGCTCGCCCAGCTGTCGCCGAACCAGCGCGCGGCCGTGGTGCTGCGCTACTACCAGGACCTGCCCGAGGGCCAGGTCGCGGAGGCGCTCGGATGCCCGGTGGGTACCGCGCGCTCCCACGCCTCCCGTGGTGTGGCGCGGCTGCGGCAGATCCTGACCGACGCCATCGAGCCGACGCGGTGAAGGAGGACCCCATGGATCAAATGGATCCGTTCGAACGGCAGTTGGCGCGGCTGATGCGCGACACGCACGAGCCCGTCCCCTTCGAGCCGCGCCACCGCGAACGTCTCCACGAGGGAGTACGTGTCCGTCGCCGGACCAGGATGGTGCGCAGGACCGTCGGCTGCGCCCTGGCCGTCGTCGGCGTCGGCATCGGGCTGCTCCTGGTGCCCGCCGGCCCGACCCGGGTCCAGCCCGCCGAGCCCCACCCCCGGCCGGCGACGAGCCCGACGTCCACCGGCTCGGCCCCGACACCGGGGGAGACCCCGACCGCTCCGCCCACCTCGTCCGCCACGACATCCCTCGCCAATCCCGGCGCCACGACCTCGGACACTCCCACGGGGCCCACCACGACCGGGAGTTCGGCCACGGTCACGGCAACTACGCAGAAGAACAAGGGCGTTGCCGCCTGAGCCTCGCCCACCTGTGCACGCTGCTGGGCATGGCGGCCCTGGCCTCGGGCTCGTACGCGGGCTACGCCCTCTTCGAACTCGGCGTCCCGTAACGGGACTTGGGGACTAGCGACTGCCCGTCAGGTGCGCGAACACGACGACGTTCCCCTGATAGCCCGTGGACCGCGAGTAGCCGCCCCCGCACGTGATCACCCGCAACTCGGGCCGCCCGGCGGCGCCGTAGACCTTCTGGTCGGGGAAGCGGCTGGCCTGGTACACCTCGACCGCGTCGACCGTGAACAGCGCGACGGTGCCGTCCAGCCGGTCCAGCTCGACGGTGTTGCCCTTCTTCAGGGCGCCGAGGTCGTAGAAGACGGCGGGTCCGTCGGCGTTGTCGACATGACCCGCGACGACCGCCGTGCCGGTCTCACCGGGAGTGGTGCCGGACTCGTACCAGCCGGCGAGGTTCTTCTTCGCGGCCGGGGGCACGTCCAGGCTCCCGGTGCTCGTCAGTCCGAGGCCCATCAGCGGGGCGTCCACATGGATGGCCGGGATACGGATGCGGTCCGGCGGCGACGGCGGCAGCGCACGGGCCGCGGCGCGTTCGGCGGCCGGGTCGGGGCGGGCCTCGGCGGCGGACGGCTGCGGCGGCGCGTTCGTCTCGCCGCCACTGGTCAGCAGCCACGCGCCCGTGCACAGGGCGCCCACGGTGACGGCCCCTATCGCGGTGTTGCCGAATCTACGACGACGCATCACGCACCCCTCTCCAGTGACCAGGGCCTGCCCCGCGCCCCCTCCGGGTCACGAGGGGCGTCGGACCCGGAGGGGGAGGGGACTTGCGGTACCGGCGGACGGACAGCGGAGGGTGTCCGTCAGATCCCGTCGCCTCTCGCCCGGCGATGCAGGAGCCAGGTACCGCCCGCGGCGGCGACGGCGAGAGCCGCCACACCGGCCGCGGTCTGCACGGGGTCGGGGCCCAGGGCGCCACCGACCCCCGTCTTCACACTTCCGCGCGGCTGCACCTGCTGCCGCATCGAGGCCAGCGTCACCATCAGATCGCCGGAGACCTGCTTGCCGTCCGTGCACTTCGCGACGATCTCGTACGTCCCCGGCTGCGCGCTCGGCGGCACCTTGAACTGCCCGATCGCGTCGCCCTCGTGCGTGCTCGGCGCCAGCGTGAACGTGCCGGCGCCCACCGCGCTGGCGTCCCCGGCCGCCGTACCGCCGTCGCCGCACGCGGCCGTGTTGACGGTGACGTCGCCGCCCGGCACGGCGCTCGACGGGAACACCTCCAGGCTGCCGGTCTCGCCGCCGTACGCCGGTGCGGTCGCGAGACCGGCGGCGGCGACGGCGAGCGCGGTACCGGTCAACAGACGGGCCGTACGACGCATCGGTGCTCCTCCGAGCTGTGGTTGGCTGCCCTTCCGAGGTAAGTGGCACCGGGCCGAGCCCGCTTCCTGAGCGCGCGTCAGAAGTGTGGTGAATGGGTGTCAGGGAGCGGTCGCGGCGGCCCGTTTCCTCGCTGTTTCAGCAGGTCATGGGGGTTCGACGGCCCCGTCCCGAAGGAGTACCCGAAGAGCGCACGCCGAGCGTGTGAACGGGTGACGGACGGTCGGGCTTGACCTCAAGAATGGTTGAGGTACCAGGCTGCCAGGCATGGACACCGAGACCGCTCCTCTGACCCTGACCGTCGTCATCGGCAGCAACCGCCACGGCCGCTTCGGCCCGGTCGTCGCCGACTGGCTCCTCACCCACGTCGAGGACCGCGCCGACCTCGCCCTCCAGGTCGTCGACGTCGCCGACACCGGCCACCTGCCCACGACCCTCGCCCTTACCCCGGAGGCGACCGGCGCCCTCGCCTCCATCACCCCGAAACTCGCCTCGGCCGACGCCTTCGTCGTCCTCACCCCCGAGTACAACCACTCCTTCCCGGCCGGCCTCAAGAACCTGATCGACTGGCACTACACCGAGTGGCGCGCCAAGCCCGTCGCGCTCGTCTCCTACGGCGGCCTCGCGGGCGGCCTGCGCGCGGTGGAACACCTCCGCCAGGTCTTCGCCGAACTGCACGCCGTCACGGTCCGCGACACCGTCTCCTTCCACAACGCGGGCGCGTCCTTCGACGACCGCGGCCTCCTCAAGGACCCCGCCGCCCCGGACGCGGCGGCGAAGGCGATGCTCGACCAACTGGTGTGGTGGGGAAGGGCGTTGAAGGAAGCGCGGGAGGCGCGGCCGTACTCCGCGTAGCGCTGCCGACCCGGCCGGTCGCGCGTGGCGCTGCCGACCCGGCCGGTCCGTCAGTCCGTGCGCCGCCTGGCGTGCCTCAGCTCGCGGTCGACGGCCCAGGCGTCGGCGACCGGGCCGAGGTGGGTGAGCTTGTCGGGGTTGATCACCGCGCGGATGGTCTGGATCTGTCCGTCGAGGACGTCGAGGGCCAGGGTGTGGAGCACCTTGCCGTCGCGGTCGCGGAAGAGCGCGCCGGGCTGGCCGTTGACCTCGTGCGGCTCGAACGACACGTCGATCCGGATCAGCCAGGGGAAGACCATGCCGAGCACCCGGGCCACGTTCTCCGCGCCCATGACGGCCCTGGCCAGCTGCGGTGCCTTTCCGCCGCCGTCCCCGACGAACTGCACGTCGGCGGCGAGCAGTTCACGCAGCCCGCCCACGTCACCGTCCTTCAGCGCGTCGAAGAACCGGGTCGCCAGCTCCTGCCGCTCCTGCCGGTCCGCGGCGAACCGGGGCCGCCTGTCCGCCATGTGCCGCCGGGCCCGCACCAGCAGTTGCCGGCACGCCGACTCCGAACGCCCCACGGTCGTGGCGATCTCGTCGAAGCCGAAGGCGAACACCTCCCGCAGCACGAACACCGCCCGCTCCAGCGGGCTGAGTTGCTCCAGCAGCAGGAGCGCGGCCATCGACACCGAGTCGGCGAGCTCCACCGACCGCGCCGGATCCTGGTACGGGTCGCTCAGGAGCGGCTCCGGGAACCACGGCCCGACGTACTCCTCCCGCCGTACCCGCGCCGAACGCAGGACGTCGATGGAGATCCGCGTGACCGTGGCCGACAGGAACGACTTGGTCGAGGTGGGCCGGGTCGCCGAGCCGTCGTAGCGCAGCCAGGTCTCCTGCACCGCGTCCTCGGCCTCGCCCACACTGCCCAGGATCCGATAGGCGATCGAGAACAGCAGCGGTCGCAGCTCCTCGAACTCCTGGGCCTTCCGGTCGGTTTCGCTCACGCGGGCTCTCCCTGTCCTGGCCGGTGCGGGTGCGGGTGTGGGGTTCAGCCGAAGAGGCCGGGCTCGTAGTCGCCCTTGCACGGTTGGCGGGTGATGATGTTCAGCCGGTTCACCGAGTTCATGAAGGAGACCAGGATGACCAGCGCGGTGAGTTGCTCGTCGTCGTAGTGCTTGGCGGCGTGCGCCCACACCTCGTCGCTCACCCCGCCGGCCGCGTCCGCGACCCGGGTCCCCTCCTCCGCCAGTTCCAGCGCGGCCCGTTCGGCCTCGGTGAAGACCGTGGCCTCGCGCCACACCGCGACCAGGTTCAGCCGCACCGAGGTCTCGCCGGCCGCGACGGCCTCCTTGGTGTGCATGTCGACGCAGACGGCGCAGCCATTGATCTGGCTGACCCGCAGCGCCACCAACTCCTGGGTCAGAGCGGGCAGTTCAGAGTTCTTGAGGGACCTGCCGACCGCCATGAACTGCTTGGCGGCCTTGCTCGCGGTCGCGCTGGCGAGGTAGTTGAGTCGTGCGTCCATGGTGCCCTCCGTGGGCCGTCGTCGTCAGTGGCTACACCCACGAGACGAGACGGCCCGTTCCCCTGTGACATGGACGCATGTGACCCGGGTCTCACCCCACGTTGACCGCGCTCCAGGCCGCGGCCACCGCGTTGTACTCCGAACTTCCGGTCCCGTAGAGGTCCTTGGCCGCGTTCAGCGTCGCCGTGCGGGCCCCGGCGTAGTTCGTCGAGGACGTCATGTAGACCGTCAGCGCCCGGTACCAGATGGCCCCCAGCTTGTCCCGGCCGATCCCGCCGACCGAAGAGCCGTTGCAGGTGGGGGAGTTGTAGTCGACCCCGTTGATCGTCTTCGCGCCGCTGCCTTCCGCGAGGAGATACGCGAAGTGGTTCGCGACGCCCGACGAGTAGTGGACGTCCAGATTCCCGACCGTCGAACTCCAGCAGTCCGCGGAGTTCCCGTCCTTGGACGGCTTGTCCATGTACCGCAGCGCCGACCGCCCGAAGCCGGACCGCACGATCTTCTCGCCGATGAGGTAATCCCCCCGGTCGGACGCGTTGTTGGCGTACCACTCCACCAGCGTGCCCATGATGTCGGAGGTCGCCTCGTTGAGCCCGCCGGACTCGCCCGAGTACGTCAGCGCCGCCGTCTTCGAGGTGACCCCGTGCGTCATCTCGTGCCCGGCGACATCCAGCGCCACCAGCGGACCGAGCTGCGTCCCGTCACCGTCGCCGTACGTCATGCAGAAGCAACTGTCGTCCCAGAAGGCGTTGTTGTAGCTGTTGCCGTAGTGGACCCGGTTGTACGAACCCTTGCCGTCGCCCGCGATGCCGTTGCGGCCGTGCACGTTCTTGTAGTAGTCCCAGGTCTCGTTCGTGCCGTACTGCGCGTCCACCGCGGCCGACGAACGGTCCGAAGTCGCCCCCGTGCCCCAGTGGTTGTCGGTGTCGGTGAACACCGTGGACGGCGCCCGGCTGATGCAGATGCCGAGGATGCACAGATCGGTCTTGTTCGCCGCGTCACCGGTGTAGGTCCCGCCGCGCGAGGCGTCCTTGAGCTGGTACGTCGATCCCGACAGCGTCGTCTCCAGCGGCACCGTCCCGCTGTACAGCGACTGCCCGTCGCCGGTCGCCGTCTCCACGCTGTCCCAGGCGTCGATCCGGGCGCCGGTGCGGGCGTCGGTCAGCACGGTTCGGGCGACCGGGTTGCCGAGCGAGTCCTTGGCGACGACATTGGTCCGCCAGGCGAGCTTCGGGGCGCCGTGGAGGGCGTCGACTATCAGCTGGGGCTTGGCGGTCACGCTCTTGAGCGCCTCGCCGAGATGCGCGGCCCGCAGCGCGTTCACCGCCAGGTCCGCCGCCTTCGGAGCGGCCACCTTCGGCGTGACGGTCGCCAGGGACATGGAGGCGCGGGTCGCGCGGTCGGCGCTCCGGTAACTCCCGTTCGGAGCCAGGTGCACCACGAAGTCACCGCCGAGTACGGGGAGTTGACGGTACGTCCGGTCGTAGCGGACGTGCTGTGTGCCGTCCGGGTCGACGATCACGTCCCGGACCGACGTGCCCTCCGAGGCGGTCAGCCCCAGACTCGTGGCATGGGCCAGCAGCGCGGAGGCGGCGTTCGCGATCGCGGTGGACCGGGTCGGCCGGTCGACGGCGTGGGCGGTGGGGGAGAGGGTGGCGGCCAGCAGGGTCGCGGCGCCGGCCGCGATACCGGCCGTGGCGAGACGGGAACCATGAACGTGCCGTGTCCGACTCATCGGTCTCCTCAAGAACGCAAGTGGGGGGCGTGGGGGCCGCGTTGATGTTGAATGAGATTTAAAGGGTCATGACATGTCATGTCCATAGCGCGTGCAAAGACTTCCGGACTCCAGGAGGCCGAGTGACATCCCTCCCGTTCTTCGTCTACGGCACCCTCCGCCCCGGCGAGCCCAACCACGACCACTTCCTGCGCGGCCACACGGAGTCGGAGGAACCGGGGCGCCTGCACGGTGCCGTCCTCTACGAGGGCCCCGGCTACCCGTACGCCGTCGAGGACCCCGGCTCGGTGGTCGTCGGCGAACTCGTCACCGCGCGCCGGGAGTCCTACCCCCGACTCCTCCTGGCCCTCGACCGGCTTGAGGACTACGCGCCCGGCGACCCGCGCAACCTCTACGAGCGCGTCGAACGCCCGGTGACCCGCGACGCCGACGGCACGGCGGTACGCGCGTGGGTGTACTTCGCGTCCGCCGCCGTCACCGCAGCCCTCCACGCCCACGGCAAACTGATCGAGGGCGGCGACTGGCGCCACCGCCGCTGAACGATTGTTGAACGATCCTCAGTTGCCTCCGGAGGCCAGCGCCCGCGCGACCCCCTTCTCCTTCGGCCCCAGGAACTGCGGATCGGGACGGATCGCCACGTCCAGCGCCGCCTTGCCCGCCGCGAACACCTCGCGGGTGCCGCCGTAGTACCAGGTCGCGTTGTGCGCCTCGTCGACCCCGACGCCGTACGAGTCGACCCCCGCCGCCTCGCACAGCGCGACCGCCCGCCGGATGTGGAACCTCTGGCTGATGAGCACGGCCCTGCCGACGCCGAAGATCTTCTTGGCGCGGACGCAGGAGTCCCAGGTGTCGAAGCCGGCGTAATCGGTGACCACGCGCGCGCGGGGCACCCCGTGCTTCGCCAGGTAGACGCGCATCGCGTCCGGCTCGTCGTAGTCCTTGCGGCTGTTGTCACCGGTCACCAGGACGACCTTCACCCGGCCCTCCCGGTACAGCGTGGCCGCCGCGTCCAGCCGGTGCGCGAGATACGGCGACGGCTCGCCGTCCCACAGCCCGGCGCCGAAGACCACGGCCACATCGGTGCGCGGCGCGTCCTGAAGGGTCCGCAGCCGGTCCGCCGTCGACACCCACAGCCAGGTCGCCGGAAGCAGCGCGAGGACGCACCCGAGGGCGACCCCCTGCACGAGCTGTCGCCACCCGGCACGCGTGCGTGGCAGCCGGGGTCGGCGAAGTCTCGGGCGACGCATCAGACGTATCAACGGGGGCCCCTCGCTGTTCGGTTTCGACAGTCACAGACGCGCCGTAACCCACCGCGGTTCGCCGCCGGCAGTGTGACCGGCTTCACTGTGAACGCCGAACGCGCAGGTCACCTCACCTCACACACCCCCGGCACCCCACCGTGAACCCCCGGAAAACCCCCGTCATTCCGGTGCAACGGCACGGCAACGTCCTGCCGCCACCATCACTTCATGACGGCGTCGCATCATCCCCACGACGAGTCCACGACCCTCGACAGTACGGCGCATCTCATGAACCGGATCAGCAGTCAGCTCGCCAGCCAGCTCAGCCTCGTCTCCCTGAACGGCAGCCGCCGCCCCGGCCCGCCCGCGCTCGTCCTGGTCGCGCACGGCAGCCGCGACCCGCGCGCCCTGAGCACCGTACGAGCCCTCATGGACCGCGTCCGTGAACTGCGCCCCGGCCTCCCCGTCCACCTGGGCCACATCGAACTCAACGAGCCCCGCCTGACGGACACCCTCACCGCACTCGGCCCCACGGACGCCGTCCTCGTCCCCCTCCTCCTGGCCCGCGGCTACCACGTCAAGCACGACATCCCCGAACTGGCCGCCGAGACACCGGCACGCACGCGCGTGGCACCCCCTCTGGGCCCGCACCCCCTCCTCGTGGAGACCCTCTACGACCGCCTGGTCGAGGCGGGTTGGCGTACGAGGACCGACGAGCAGTCCCGCCGGGGCAGCGCGGTGGTCCTGGCCGCAGCAGGCTCCAGGGACCCGGACTCCAAGCTGGACACCAACCACACGGCCCAACTCCTCGCCGACCGCCTGGGAGTCCCCGTCATCCCCGCGTACGCCTCGGCGGCGACTCCCACTGTCGCAACGGCGGTCCGCGCCCTCGCGGCGAGGGGCCGGCACCGGGTGGCTGTCGCATCCTGCTTCACGGCCCCCGGCCGCTTCGCGACCCAGTGCGCGGAGGCGGCTCCATGGATCGCGTCGGCCCCTCTGGGAGCGCACCCCGCGATGGCTAGGCTGGTCCTCCACCGCTACGACCAGGCCATGATGACGACGGCGAGCACGGAACCGGAACTGGCATCAGCTTGATACGTAGGCAAGGGCAGCCCACCTAGGGGCGCGGGGAACTGCGCGACCAACCCCCACCGGCCTGCAGACGAATCGCCTCCTGCTGCCCCGCAACTCCCGAATTGTCACTACCGCCGCTTACTGTCGAGACATGTCCTACGACGCGCACGCAACCGAACGCTGGGCCCCCGAACCCGACAAACGCCCCGGCCGCACCGCCTTCCAGCGTGACCGCGCGCGCGTACTCCACTCCGCCGCACTCAGAAGACTCGCCGGCAAGACCCAGGTCGTCACCCCGGGAACCCGCAGCCAGGCCTGGGACGCCAGCCCCCGCACCCGCCTGACCCACTCCCTGGAATGCGCCCAGGTGGGCCGAGAGCTGGGCGCGGCCCTCGGCTGCGACCCCGACCTCGTCGAAGCCGCCTGCCTCTCCCACGACCTCGGCCACCCTCCCTTCGGCCACAACGGCGAACAGGCACTGAACGAGTTCGCGGACGACTGCGGCGGCTTCGAGGGCAACGCCCAGTCCCTGAGACTCCTCACCCGCATCGAGCCGAAGCGCTTCGTGAAGAGCGACACGACCGGCGACTTGGTGAGCGTCGGCCTCAACCTCACCCGGGCCACCCTCGACGCCGCCACCAAGTACCCCTGGCCGCGCGGCGCGCACCCCACCGACCCCAAGTCGCCCAAGTTCGGTGTCTACGAGGACGACAGACCGGTCTTCGACTGGGTCCGCAAGGGCGCCCCCGGCACCCGCACCTGCTTCGAGGCCCAGGTCATGGACTGGTCGGACGACGTGGCGTACTCCGTGCACGACGTCGAGGACGGCCTGCACGCGGGCCACATCGACCCCAACTGCCTGCACGCCGAACCGGAACGCCAGGAGATCTTCAAGGTGGCCGTCGGCCGCTACGTCCCCGCGGACACGGCCCCCGACGAACTCGCCGAGGCGCTGGACCGGCTCCAGAACGAGCCGTGGTGGCCGCACGGCTACGACGGCTCGGCGGTCGCGCAGGCCCGCCTCAAGGACGCCACCAGCCAGCTCATCGGCCGCTTCTGCCTGGCCGCCGAGGCCGCCACGCGCGCGAGGTACGGCACCGGCCGCCTCACCCGCTACGACGCCGAACTCGTCGTACCGCGCGAAGCACGGCTGGAGTGCGCGGTCCTCAAGGCGGTCGCCGACCGGTACGTCATGCAGCGCGCCGAGCAGGAGCGCATCCGTGCCGACGAGCGCGTCGTGGTCGCCGAACTCGCCGAGGCGCTCACCACGCGCGCGCCCGACGGGCTGGAGCCGCAGTTCCGCGCCCAGTTCGACGAGGCGCCCGACGACCGCGCCCGCAAGCGGGTGATCGTCGATCAGATCGCGTCACTGACCGACGCGTCGGCGCGGTCTCTTCACGCGCATCTCACATCCCTGGGGCACAGTGACGCGAAACAAGCCCGAATGTGACCCTCCGTGGCCTGATCGGGCCACACCCCCTTCCCGCATCACGCTGCGTGCGGGACGCTCGC
This sequence comes from Streptomyces sp. NPDC001100, assembly GCF_053598575.1. Lineage (NCBI taxonomy): Bacteria > Bacillati > Actinomycetota > Actinomycetes > Kitasatosporales > Streptomycetaceae > Streptomyces > Streptomyces sp. NPDC001100. Next base: position 201,806 of record NZ_JBSFKO010000003.1, on the reverse strand, counting down.
ATATGGCGGCACCCTTACGAGGAGGCATCAAGTGGTCGACGCGGATCAGACATTCGTCATCGTCGGAGGAGGCCTGGCCGGCGCCAAGGCGGCCGAGGCGCTCCGAGCGGAGGGCTTCACCGGCCGCGTGATACTGATCTGCGACGAACGCGACCACCCGTACGAGCGCCCGCCGCTGTCCAAGGGCTACCTCCTCGGCAAAGAGGAGCGCGACAGCGTCTTCGTCCACGAACCCGCCTGGTACGCGCGCAACGACATCGAGCTGCATCTCGGCCAGACCGTCGACGCCATCGACCGTACGGCGAAGACGGTCCGCTTCGGAGACGACGGCACCCTTGTCCACTACGACAAGTTGCTCATCGCCACCGGCTCCGAGCCCCGCCGCCTCGACATCCCGGGCACGGACCTCGCGGGCGTCCACCATCTGCGCCGCCTCTCGCACGCCGAGCGCCTCAAGGGCGTCCTCGCCACCCTGGGCCGGGACAACGGCCATCTGGTGATCGCAGGCGGCGGCTGGATCGGCCTGGAGGTCGCGGCGGCGGCCCGCGAGTACGGCGCCGAGGTGACCGTCGTGGAACCCTCGCAGACCCCGCTGCACGGAGTCCTCGGCCCCGAACTCGGCCAGCTCTTCGCCGATCTGCACGCCGAGCACGGCGTCCGTTTCCACTTCGGCGCCAAGCTCACCGAGATCGTCGGCCAGGACGGCATGGTTCTCGCCGCCCGCACGGACGACGGCGAGGAGCACCCCGCGCACGACGTCCTCGCGGCCATCGGCGCGGCCCCGCGCACCGCGCTCGCCGAGGCGGCGGGCCTGGAGCTGGCGGACCGCGCGCACGGCGGCGGCATCGCGGTCGACGAACGGCTGCGCACCTCCGACCCCGACATCTACGCGGCCGGCGACGTGGCCGCCTTCCACCACGCCCTGTTCGACACCCGGCTGCGGGTGGAGCACTGGGCCAACGCCCTCAACGGCGGCCCGGCGGCGGCCCGCGCGATGCTCGGCAAGGACGTCACCTACGACCGCGTGCCCTATTTCTTCTCCGACCAGTACGACTTGGGTATGGAGTACTCCGGCTGGGCGCCCCCGGGCTCCTACGACGAAGTGGTGATCCGGGGAGACGCGGGCAAGCGCGAGTTCATCGCCTTCTGGCTGAAGGAGGGACGCGTGCTGGCCGGGATGAACGTGAATGTGTGGGACGTCACAGAGCCCATCCAGCAGCTCATCCGCTCCAGGGCACAGGTGAACACCGAGGCTCTGGCGGACCCACACGTTCCGCTGGACAGCCTGGGCGCCTAGAGATCCTGCTCGTCACTGGTGTCAGTCCGGCCCCGTAGAATTCACGCGTGGCAGGACGGATCAACGACGAGGACGTGAAGGCGGTTCGGGACGCGGTCCCGATCGACGCCGTGGTGTCCGAGTACCTCCAGCTGCGGAACGCGGGCGGCGGCAACCTCAAGGGTCTCTGCCCGTTCCACGACGAGAAGTCGCCGTCCTTCCAGGTCAGCCCGAGCAAGGGTCTCTTCCACTGCTTCGGCTGCCAGGAGGGCGGCGACACCATCACGTTCGTGATGAAGGTCGACCACCTCACCTTCTCGGAGTCGGTCGAGCGCCTGGCCGCCCAGGCCGGCATCACGCTGCGGTACGAGGAGGGCGGGTACAACCCCTCCCACCAGCGCGGCGAGCGCATCCGTCTGGTCGAGGCCCACAAGGCCGCCGCCGACTTCTACGTCGAGCAGCTCGCCGTCAGCCCCGAGGCGGACACCGGCCGCAAGTTCCTCGCCGAGCGCGGCTTCGACCAGTCCGCCGCCGAGCACTTCTCCGTCGGCTACAGCCCCCAGGGCTGGGACCACCTCACCCGCTACCTCCGCGGCAAGGGCTTCACCGACAAGGAGCTGCTCCTCTCCGGTCTCTCCCAGGAGGGCCGCCGCGGCCCCATCGACCGCTTCCGCGGGCGCCTGATGTGGCCGATCCGCGACATCGGCGGCGAGGTCGTCGGCTTCGGCGCCCGCAAGCTCTACGAGTCGGACAACGGCCCGAAGTACCTCAACACGCCCGACACCGCGATCTACAAGAAGTCCCAGGTCCTCTACGGCATCGACCTCGCGAAGAAGGACATCGCCAAATCGTCCCGCGCGGTCGTGGTCGAGGGCTACACGGACGTCATGGCCTGCCATCTGGCAGGAGTGACGACGGCGATCGCCACCTGCGGCACGGCCTTCGGCACCGACCACATCAAGATCCTCCGCAGGCTGCTGATGGACAACGGCTCGGCCCGCGTGATCTTCACCTTCGACGGCGACGCGGCCGGCCAGAAGGCGGCCCTGCGCGCCTTCGAGGACGACCAGAAGTTCGCCGCCGAGACGTACATCGCGATCGCCCCCGACAACATGGACCCGTGCGAACTCCGCCTCGCCAAGGGCGACGAGGCGGTCGCCGACCTGGTCGAACCCCGCACCCCGCTCTTCGAGTTCGCGCTCCGCCAGATCGTCGTCCGCTACGACCTCGACACCCCCGCGGGCCGCGCCTCCGCCCTGGACGAGGCGGCCCCGATCGTCGCCCGCATCAAGAACAGCGGAGCCCAGCACGAGGTGGCCGTCCAGCTAGCCGGCATGCTCGGCATCCTCGACACCCAGTTCGTGGTCAAGAGGGTTGCGCAGCTGGCCCGTTGGGCCCGCGACCGCGGCGGCAAGGGCCCGGCACCGGCGAGGGGCGGCGCCCAGCAGCAGTACGACACCACCCCGCGCCCCCCGACCGGCGGCCCCGCCCTCACCCTCCGTAACCCGGTCTTCGCCACCGAACGCGAACTCCTCAAACTCGCCCTCCAGCGCCCCGATTTGGTCTCCCCGGCCTTCGACGCGTACGGCGTCGACGAGTTCACCGCCCCGCCCTACGCGGCCGTTCGGGAGGCGATCATCGAGGCGGGCGGCGCCGAGTACGGCGTCCAGGACCCCCAGGACTATCTCGTCCGCGTCCGCGAGGCGGCACCGGACGACGCGGTCCGCGCGATGGTCACCGAGCTCGCCGTGGAGGCGATCCTGCGCCGCACGGTCGACGAGAACTACGCGGGCGAGCAGCTCGTCACCGTCCGCCGAAGAGCCGTAGTGCGCCGGATCCACGACATCCAGGGCGCGCTCACCCGCCTCGGCAGCCACGGAGACTCGGCGGAACTGGCCGCCGTACAGAACGAGTTGTGGGTTCTTCAGCAGTACGACCAGGCACTCCAGGTGCACGGCGCCTCAGCGCTCTGAGCGCGTAGTTACGGAACGGACTCAAAAAGTCACCGCACGCCCCTCGTGGCGGCGATGTGTCGTACTCCACACTGGGTTCCGGTGCCTGAGTCCTCGGAGCGCGGCCGATCCGTCCCCAGCGGGTCCTTCACCCCCGCGATTCCGCTCATCGAGTACGGGACGGACAGCGGTGAGGCCGCCGACTCCGCCCCCGAAGAACCGCTGCCGTACCCCCTGGCAGCGATCATCCTGGAGGTCGCCCCCGTGCAGACCCAGACCCTCGACCAGACCGAGACCAGCACGACGGACGGCGCGGAACCGGACGCGGAGACCGAAGTCCTCGCGACCGTCCCCCCGCAGAGCCGTGCCGCGCACCACCCCGAGACCGCGGACCTGGAGAGCCCGCCCGGGCTCGAAGAACCGCCGGCCGAAGCGGTGGAGACCGCCGAGGCACCCGAGCCCGACGAACGGCCCCGCGGCCGGGTCGCCGACACCGGCGCACCCTCCTCGGACCTGTTCCGCCAGTACCTGCGCGAGATCGGCCGCATCCCCCTGCTCACCGCGGCCGAGGAGGTCGAACTCGCCCGCCGCGTCGAGGCCGGCCTGTTCGCCGAGGAACGGCTCGGCAGCGCCTTCGACCTGGACAGCCAACTCGCCCTCGACCTGGACAAGTTGGTCGTCATGGGCCGGATGGCCAAGCGTCGCCTGATCGAGGCGAACCTGCGGCTCGTCGTGTCGGTGGCGAAGAGGTACGTCGGCCGCGGGCTGACCATGCTCGACCTCGTCCAGGAGGGAAACCTCGGCCTGATCAGGGCAGTCGAGAAGTTCGACTACGCCCGCGGCTACAAGTTCTCCACCTACGCCACCTGGTGGATCCGCCAGGCCATGTCCCGCGCCCTCGCCGACCAGGCCCGCACGATCCGCGTCCCGGTCCACGTCGTCGAGTTGATCAACCGGGTCGTCCGCGTCCAGCGCCGGATGCTCCAGGAGCGCGGCTACGAGCCCACGCCGGAAGAGGTCGCCGAGCACCTCGACCTCGCCCCCGAACGCGTCAGCGAGGTCCTGCGGCTCGCCCAGGAACCGGTGTCGCTGCACGCGCCGGTGGGGGAGGAGGACGACGTCGCCCTCGGCGACCTGATCGAGGACGGCGACGCGACGAGTCCCGTGGAGTCCGCCGCGTTCCTGCTGCTGCGGCAGCACTTGGAAGCGGTGCTGTCGACGCTCGGCGAGCGGGAGCGGAAGGTCGTACAGCTGAGGTACGGGCTGGCCGACGGGCGTCCGCGCACGCTGGAGGAGATCGGGCGGATCTTCGGGGTGACGCGGGAGCGGATCCGGCAGATCGAGTCGAAGACTCTGAACAAGCTGCGGGACCATGCCTTTGCGGATCAGCTCAGGGGTTATCTGGACTGATGCCGGGTGCGGGTCCGGTGGGGGCGGGCCGCGCCCCGCGGCGGAGCCGCAAATGTACACAGCCCCGCGCCCCTGAAGAGTCGGGCGCGCCCATGCTTTCAGGCGCCCCCCGCGCGCCCAAAAACACCGGGTGAGCGGTGTCTTTTAGGGGCGCGGGGAACTGCGCGACCAGCCCCCACCGGACCCGCAGCCGAACACCGAACCGCTAGTCCACTTCCGCCACCGCCTGCGCGAACTGTGCCTTGTACAGCCGCGCATACGCCCCGTCCGCCGCCAACAGGTCCGCGTGCGCGCCCTGTTCGACGATCGCGCCGTTCTCCATGACCAGGATCGTGTCCGCGTCCCGGATCGTGGAGAGCCGGTGCGCGATCACGAACGAGGTACGCCCGTGGGCGAGTTTGGCCATCGCCTTCTGGATCAGGACCTCCGTGCGCGTGTCGACGGAGGACGTCGCCTCGTCGAGGACGAGGATCGTCGGGTCGGAGAGGAACGCCCGCGCGATGGTGATGAGCTGCTTCTCACCGGCGCTGACGCCCGTCCCCTCGTCGTCGATCACGGTGTCGTAGCCGTCGGGCAGCGTACGGACGAACCGGTCGGCGTGCGCCGCCCGCGCCGCCTCCTCGATCTCGCCCCGGGTGACCTCGCGGGACGCGCCGTACGCGATGTTCTCGGCGATCGAGCCGCCGAACAGCCAGGTGTCCTGGAGCACCATGCCGATGGTGGCGCGCAGTTCGTCGCGGGACATCCGCGCGATGTCCACGCCGTCGAGGGTGATCCGGCCGCCGGAGACCTCGTAGAACCGCATGAGGAGGTTCACGAGGGTGGTCTTGCCGGCGCCCGTGGGGCCGACGATCGCGACCGTGTGGCCCGGTTCCACCGTCAGCGAGAGGTCCTCGATGAGCGGCTTGTCGGGTTCGTAGCGGAAGGAGACGTGCTCCAGGGCGACCAGGCCGCGCAGCTCCGCGGGGCGCTCGCTCGGCATCGGGTCGGCCGACTGCTCCTCGGCGTCGAGGAGTTCGAAGATCCGTTCCGCGGAGGCGACGCCGGACTGGACCAGGTTCGCCATCGAGGCGACCTGGGTCAGCGGCATCGAGAACTGGCGCGAGTACTGGACGAAGGCCTGCACGTCACCGATGGAGAGCGCGCCGGACGCGACCCGCAGGCCGCCCACGACCGCGACCAGCACGTAGTTGAGGTTCGACACGAACATCATCAGCGGCTGCATGATCCCGCTGTTGAACTGGGCCTTGAAGCCCGCCTCGTACAGCGCGTCGTTCTGCTCGGCGAACAGCTGCGCCGACTCGTCCTGCCGCCCGAACACCTTCACCAGGTTGTGGCCGGTGTACATCTCCTCGACATGCGCGTTGAGCTTGCCCGTCGAGCGCCACTGCTGCACGAAGTGCGGCTGCGAGCGCTTGCCGATGCGGGTGGCGACGAAGAACGACAGCGGCACGGTCACCAGCGCGACCAGGGCGAGCAGCCAGGACACCCAGAACATCATCGCGAGAACGCCGATGATCGTGAGCACCGAGTTGATCAGCTGGCCCATCGACTGCTGGAGCGTCTGCCCGATGTTGTCGATGTCGTTGGTCGCGCGCGAGAGCACCTCACCGCGCTGCCGCTTGTCGAAGTACGACAGCGGGAGGCGGGACATCTTCGTCTGCACGTTCTCGCGCAGCCGGAACATCGTCCGGTTGACCGCCCGGTTGACCATCCGGGTCGCCACCGCCATCAGCAGCCCGGCCACCAGGAACGTGCCCAGCGCGAGCAGCAGCACATGACCCACCGCGGTGAAGTCGATGCCCTTGCCCGGGGTGAAGTCCGTGCTCTGCAGCATGTCCGCGATCGAGCCCTGGCCCCGGTCGCGCATCGCCTGGAGGGCCTGCGCCTTGGTCGTCCCGGCCGGCATCTGCCGCCCGATGATCCCCGCGAAGACCAGGTCGGTGGCGTTGCCGAGGATCTTCGGCCCCACCACGTTCAGCCCGACGCTGATCACCACACACACCAGCAGGATGCCGATGGTCAGCCGCTCCGGCCTGAACTGACCGATCAGCCGCTTGCCGGACACCTTGAAGTCCATCGAACGGGCGTCGGGGCCCGTCCCGGCCATCATCCGCCCCATGGGCCCGGCCATCAGGCAGCCTCCGCTTCCGTGAGCTGGGAGAGAACGATCTCCCGGTACGTCTCGTTGTCCGCCATCAGTTCGTGATGACGCCCCGTCCCCACGACCCGTCCCTCGTCGAGTACGACGATCCGGTCCGCGTCCCTGATGGTCGCCACCCGCTGCGCCACGATCACCACGGTCGCCTCGGCGGTCTCGTGCGCGAGGGCCGCCCGCAGCGCCGCGTCGGTCGCGTAGTCGAGGGCGGAGAAGGAGTCGTCGAAGAGGTAGATCTCCGGCCGCTGCACGAGTGTCCGGGCGATCGCGAGCCGCTGCCGCTGACCGCCGGAGACATTCGTGCCGCCCTGCGCGATGGGGGAGTTCAGTCCGTTCTCCAGCCCCTCGACGAAGCCCTTGGCCTGCGCCACCTCCAGCGCGTGCCACAACTCCTCGTCCGTCGCGTCGGGATTGCCGTAGCGAAGGTTGGTGGCGACCGTGCCCGCGAACAGATACGGCTTCTGCGGGACCAGGCCGACCGTCTTGGCGAGCAGCACCGGGTCGATGGTCGACACGTCGACTCCGTCGACGAGGACCTCGCCGTCGGTCGCGTCAACCAGGCGCGGGACCAGACTCAGAAGGGTGGACTTTCCGCTGCCGGTCGAGCCGATCACGGCCGTCGTCTCGCCCGGGCGGGCCACCAGGTCGATGGACTTCAGCACGGGTTCCTCGGCGCCCGGATAACAGAAGCCGACCCCGCGGACCTCCAGATGCCCGTGCCGGCGCAGCTCGAAGACGGGAGCCACCGGCGGCACGACACTGCTCTCCGTGTCGAGGACCTCCTCGATGCGCTCGGCACAGACCTCCGCGCGCGGCACCATCATGAACATGAAGGTGGCCATCATCACGGACATCACGATCTGCATGAGGTAGGCGAGGAACGCGGTCAGGTCACCGATCTGCATCCCGCCACTGTCGATGCGATGGGCGCCGAACCAGACCACCGCGATCGACGACAGGTTCACCGTGGTCATGACCACCGGGAACATCAGCGCGAGCAGGTTGCCGGTCCTCAGCTGCATCTCGGTGAGATCGCTGTTGGCCTTCCGGAACCGGTCCTTCTCGTACTCGTCCCGGACGAAGGCGCGGATGACCCGGTTGCCGGTGATCTGCTCGCGCAGCACCCGGTTCACCGAGTCCAGGCGTACCTGCATCGTCCGGAACAGCGGTCGCAGCCGCCGCACGATGATCGTCACGCAGATCGTCAGCGTCGGCACCACCGCGATCAGCACCGCGGACAGTGGCACGTCCAGACCGAGCGCCAGGATGATCCCGCCGACACACATGATCGGCGCCGACACGAGCAGCGTGAACGTCATCAGGGCCAGCATCTGGACCTGCTGCACGTCGTTGGTCGTACGGGTGATCAGCGAGGGCGCGCCGAACTGGCCGACCTCGCGGGCCGAGAACGACTGCACCCGGTCGAAGATGGCACCCCGGATGTCCCGGCCGACCGCCGAGGCGGTGCGCGCGCCGAAGTAGACGGCTCCGGTGTTGCAGACGACCTGGACGAGCGAGATCCCGATCATCAGGGCGCCGAACGACAGGATGTAACCGGTGTCACCCTTCACGACACCGTTGTCGATGATGTGCGCGTTCAGGGTGGGCAGGTAGAGGGTGGCGCAGGTCTGCAAAAACTGCAGCAGCACCAACAGGGCGATGGGTTTCCTGTAGGGCCTGAGATAGGTCCGCAGAAGTCGTATGAGCACGCTGGGTCTCTCGGAGTCGGCGGGTGGGGGGTGGGCGGTCTGCCCCTCGCCCCCATCGTCCGACACTCCACCCGCGTTACCTCAACTGATTAAGCCAAGAGCAGTGCCACATGCCCCCTTATGAACGCTTAAGAGTGCAACGCGTGAAGTCCTACGACCGGAACGCCCCCGGATGGGTCTGTTCCCGTACGGACACGTACTGCTGGCGCACCGCCTGCCCTACGGCCAGTTCGTCACCCGGCTCCAGCACCTGCGCGACCGGACCCTGCCAGGGCGGCGGGGTGCGCGGGTCCAGCGTCCCCTGCGAGACCCCGAGCGCCCACGCGGCCTGCCGGGCGGCACCGATCGCCGCGTAGTCGGCGGGCTGCGGTACGACGACCTGCGTCCCGAACAGCGCGGGCGCCGCGGCCTGCACCGCGGGCAGTTCGGCGGCCGGCCCGAGCAGGAAGAGTCGCCGCACCGCCACGCCCCGCCCGCGCAGCACGTCCAGCGCGTCCGCGAGCCCGCACAGCATGCCCTCGAACGCGGCCCGCGCCAGATGCTCCGCCTTCATCGACTCCCGCCGCAGTCCGGCCAGCGTCCCGGCGGTGTGCGGCAGGTTCGGCGTCCGCTCACCCTCCAGATACGGCAGGAACACCAACCCGTGCGCACCCGGCGTCGACTTCATCGCCAGCTCGGACAGACTCTCCAGATCGGGCAGCCCGAGCAGCTCGGCGGCCCCGCGCAGGGTCCGTACGGCATTGAGTGTGGTGACGACCGGCAGATGCATCCCGGTCGCGTCGGCCAGCGAGGTGATCATCCCGCTCTGGTCGACGAGCGCCTCGGGGTGTACGGCCATCACGGACCCGGAGGCACCGAGCGACACCACGGCATCCCCGAACCCGATCCCGAGTCCGAAGGCGGCCGCCATGGTCTCGCCGGTCCCGGCGGAGATCAGCAGCCCCTCCGGAGTTGTACCGGCCGCGTCGGACGGGCCGATCACCTCGGGCAGCATGGCCTGGTGACCGAGGGCCAGCTCGACGAGGTCGGGCCGGTAACCGCCGCCGGCGGCGGACCAGTACCCGGTCCCGGAGGCCCCACCCCGATCGGTGGTCCTTCTCACCGGCCGCCCGAGGAGCTGCCACACCAGCCAGTCGTGGGCCTGCAACAGGGCGGCCGTACGGCGGGCGTTGTCGGGCTCGGTCCGGTTCAGCCAGCGCAGCTTGGTCACCGGCTGCGCGGCCTGCGGAACACAGCCCACCGCCTGCGCCCACGCCTCGCGCCCGCCGAGCGCGTCGATCAGATCCGCCGCGGCGACCTGCGCCCGCTTGTCACCGCCGACCATCGCGGGCCGCACGGTGTTGCCCTGCGCGTCCAGCGGCACCAGCGCGTTCTGCTGCGCGGACACGCCGATGGCCTGCACCCCTTCGAGCAGCCCCCCGCCGGCCGCCTCGCCCAGCGACAGCAGCCAGGCCTGTGGATCGACATCGGAGGGCCGCCCGCCGCCCTCGGTCTCGGATTCGACCGGATGTGGCGCGTATCCCTGCCTGAGCACGGACCCCGTGTCCGTGTCACAGACGACGATACGAGTGAAATCGGGCGAACTGTCCAACCCGGCGACTATCCCCATGGCGGAAATTCTGCCGTACGGCGGGAGGTGGCCGCGCCGGGTCGGGGCTCCCTAGGTGTTGCTGGTGCCCCAGTCGTCCTCGCCCGTGCCGTTCGTGTTGCGCTCACGCAGGGACCGTACGCGCTGGGCGACCGAGTCGGGGACCCGATCGCCCACCTTCTCGCCGACCGCGTGGTACGCCTTGCCCGCGAACTGGCGGCCCTGCTGCGCCGCCGACTCGGCGGTGTTGCGGACGGCCGGGTTCTGCGCGACCTGGCGTGCCGACTTCTTCAGCTGCTCGTAGCGCTCGCGTCCGGCCCGCGTGCCCAGCACGTAACCCAGAGCCAGTCCGACGACGAACGTGAGCTTGTAGCGCATGACGGTCACCCTTCCCTTGCGTAGTCCCTCGCGGGTCTGTCCCTCGCGGGTCTCCGGCGCGGCATCGGTGCCGGGGGAACCGATTGGCGGAGCACCCCCCTGCTTGCGCTAATGTATGTGTCGCAGCGAGCGCACGCCCCCTGGCGAATACCCGGGTAGGTACGATCGATGCAACGAGGCATTCCCCTGTAGCTCA